>CANMEW010000001.1 GCA_947496905.1 Rickettsiales bacterium
AAAAAAATTGACCGAAAACGCAAGTTAAAAAATAAATCGTCAGAACGAAAAGGTAGTGAAAAATCGAGAATTTCCGGTAGGCAAAAAAGATGAGAAGCGCTGCTGTGATGAAACCCAAGCAAGGAATGGCAGAAAGAAGATTGGTGATTTTTTCAAGAAGTAACACTGGGTCGAATTCTGTCATGGTTTTGAAATAATTAATTCACACGAAGCCTTTACTAAAGCACGTATGCGAGAAATGTAGGAAGCTCGCTCATTGACGGAAATTGCGCCACGAGCATCAAGTAAGTTTAAAAAATGACTGGCTTTTAAAGCCTGTTCGTAGGCGGGGATTGGTAATTTTTTTTGCAGCAAATTTTGTGACTGCTGCTCCGCTTCAGCAAAATTTCTAAACAAAATTTCGACGTTTGAATGTTCTAAAATGAAGGCGGAATTCTCGATTTCACTTTGCTTGAAGACGTCACCGTAGGAGATTTTTTCATCCCCCCCTTTGCCATTCCAATTGATGTCAAAAACCGAATTAACCCCTTGGATGTGCATGGCGATGCGCTCAAGCCCGTAGGTAATTTCCCCAGCGATTAAATCGCATTCGATGCCACCAATTTGCTGCATGTAGGTGAATTGTGAAATTTCCATGCCGTTGAACCAAACTTCCCAACCAAGTCCTGCAGCGCCAACAGAAGGGTTTTCCCAATCATCTTCAACAAAACGAACATCATTACTTTTTGTGTTGAGCTCAATGAGATCAAGACTTTGCAAGTAAAGTTGCTTAATATTTTTTGGTGCCGGTTTGAGTAAAACTTGGAATTGGTAGTAGTGACTAAGGCGATTCGGATTGGCGGCATATCTAGCGTCAGTAGGTCTTCTGCTTGGTTGGACGTAAGCAACTTTCCACGGTTTTTTACCAAGAACACGGAGAACTGTTGCTGGATGTAAAGTGCCAGCACCAACCTCAATGTCGATTGGCTGTAGGATTGCACAGCCTTGCGCCGCCCAAAAAGTCTGAAGGTCAAAAATAATTTGCTGGAAAGATTTCATTTTTTGCTCACTTAAAAATTTCTCAAAAAAATCTAATTTTTAGAGGCGCCCTCTAGACATTTTCAGAAATGAATTTTCTGACTGAATCAATGTTGTTATCGACTATTTTGAATTTTTCTGGCGCGACAAGAATGCCTTTTAAAAAAGTTGGTAGAGTTGGAGCTGGAACCTTGGTATCAAATACCGCATCAGAAAATTTTGCTGGATGAGCTGTGGCCAAAGAGATTACAAATTCGTCAGCGTAATTTTCGCTTTTGATGAATTCTTGCGAAGCGTGTACGCCAATTGCACTGTGCGGGTCAAGGATCTCGCCAGTTTTTTCAAAAATTTCTTTGATAGTTTTTTTGGTCTCCTCGTCTGAAACCGCGTAAGCATCAAATTCTTTTTGGATGTTTTTGAGAATGCACTCATCAACTTTTAGCTTACCATTACGCTCAAATTCTTTCATTAATTCCGGCAATTTTGCTTCCAATTTTTGCTCCTTGTGCGCGTGAAAAAGTAACCTCTCGAAATTGCTTGAAACTTGGATATTCATGCTTGGAGAGATGGTCTCAATCATGTCTGATCTACTGTAATTATTTTCTTTGAGGAAGCGAGTGAGGATGTCATTTGCATTGGTTGCAATGACGAGTTTGTTAATGTTTAAGCCCATTTTTTTTGCTAAAAATCCGGCGTAAATGTCGCCAAAATTTCCACTTGGAACTGTGAATGAAATTGGATTTTTTTCGTCAAATCCAACTCTTAGCGCGGCATAAAAATAATAGACAATTTGCGCTAAAATACGGGCGAAATTAATCGAATTAATCGCGACCATTTTTTTACCTTTCAGAAAAGATTTTCCTGCCGCCTCTTCGACAAACATTCTTTTTACCATGTCCTGGCAATCGTCGAAATTTCCTTCCACCGCAATGTTAAAAACATTGTCGGCGAGCACCGTGGTCATTTGTCTTCTCTGAACTTCCGAAACTTTTTGGTGAGGGTGAAGAATAAAAATTTGTGCATTTTTACAAGATTTACATCCCCGAATTGCAGCCGATCCAGTGTCGCCAGAAGTTGCTCCAATGATTACGATTTTTTCGCCACGTTTTTGCAGAAAATAATCGAGTAAATTTCCTAAAAATTGCAGAGCGAAATCTTTGAAGGCGAGAGTTGGTCCGTGAAAAAGTTCCAACAAAAATTGATTGTGACTCAGCTGTTTTAGAGGTGCGATGGCTTGGTGAGAAAAATTCTTGTAAGATTTTTCAACGATTTTTTTGTAAGTTTCTGGATCGATTTCGCCGTCAATAAAATGTTTTGTGACCTCGAAAAACAATTCTTCGTAGGTCATTTTTTTCATCTTTGAAAAATCTTTTTCATTCAACCTTGGCAAAAATTCTGGAACGTACAAACCGCCATCAGTCGCCAATCCTTGCAAGACAACTTCTTCAAAAGAAAGAGTGGGAGCGTTAAGTCTAGTTGAGATGAATTTCATTTTAGTACTTTGGGGAATGATTTGATTTTTTAAGGTGAGCTTAGAGCGTGTCTTTATGGCGCCTCTAAAAATTAGATTTTTTCGAGAAATTTTTAGGCATCCAAATTTTTGAGCAGGAAAGCGTACTACTTGTACGTGCTCGCGAAAAAATTTGGTAACGAAGAAATTACCGAAAAAAGCAATTTTTAGAGGTGCCCGGAAGGCAAAGAGTCGCTTTTTGCCTCATCTACTCGCAAGTTTATTGGTTTTAAAAAAAGAGAGAGTTGCAATCGCTTCGCTCTTGTCGCGACTATTTTTCTCTCAGAAAATTAAACCTATTGCGAATGCACGGATTTATTCCGTGCGTAGCAATTCGATCAGCACCAAATTTGAACGAAGTTCGAATTTGATTAAAGCGCGGGCAAGTTACTTCAATCAATCAACAAGTCAATGTTAGGGCAGATGCAGCAAGGAGACAGGCCCGATTACCTTTACCGTAGCGGAGTAGGAATTACTCTCATCAATCAGAAAAAAGAAATTTTTGTTGGCAAAAGAATCGACAATAATTCTGACGCTTGGCAAATGCCGCAAGGTGGCATTGATGCTGGAGAAAGTGAGGATGAGGCGATGTTTCGTGAACTCAAAGAGGAGACAGGAATTCCTAATTTCGGCGTTAAAGTTTTGCAGAAAAGTCAGAAATATCACTACTACAATTTGCCTTACAATTTACAGAAAAAATTTTGGGGTGGAAAATATTTAGGACAGAAACAGCGGTGGTATTTGGCGGAATTTATTGGCGATGAAAATCTGATCGACATCCATTCTGAAGACCCAGAATTTTCGCATTGGAAATGGATTTCTCGCGACACAATTCTCAGATCCATCGTGGCTTTTAAGCGTGATCTTTACGAAGAAATTCTAACAGAATTTTCCAGATTTTTTAAATAAATGAAACCAGAAATAAATTTTTACCAAGTCGATGAGACCATAATTAAAGCACTTGCACCGCTACTTTTAAAAATTTTGGAAGAGGGAAAAAAAGCGTTAATTTTTTGCAGCGATCAAGCACAAATAAAAGCGATTGACGATTCCTTGTGGAGTTACGGACGCAGTAAATTCATTCCGCATGTGACAATTTCTGACAAGGATTTTTCTTTCGAACGTCAGCAAATTTTAATTTCCAACAAAGAGGAAAATTCCAATCAGGCCGATTACTTAGTTTTTTTAAGCGAACCCTCTGCAAACTTTATTTCCAGCTTCTCTCGCGTTTTTTATTTTTTCGAAGAAGGGAAATTTTCTGCCCAATCAAAGCCAACAAATTTTTACAAAAAAGAGGATGGGAAATGGGTAAAAGTTTGAAAATAAATTTTCTCTTAAAGTCGGTTTTAATCACTGCCATTCTACTCCTCCAAGCCTGCCTGTTCTACCCAAAAATTACCATTAGCGGCAAAGGTAATTTACGATTGAAGCAAGTTGATTTTGAGTCGCTTGATGCGTGGAAGGAAGATGATCACAAGAAAGCGCTGCAAGCCTTTATTCACTCTTGCAGTAAATTTTCTAAAATGGCGCAGAACCGCTTAATTGGCGGTCAAATTGGTGAGATCACAGTTGGCGATTTCCGCGATGTTTGCGAAATTGCTCAGGTGGTAAAAACCATGAGTGCGAAGCAAATCAAAAATTTCTTCGAAAATTGGTTTAAGCCATTCTTAGTTGAAACCAGAGCTGGCAAGAGCGGCGGGGTATTTACTGGCTATTACGAAGCATCGCTAAATGGCAGTAAAGTTAGGACTGAAAAATTCAAATATCCCATTTACGCCAAACCAAATGATCTTGCCGCCGACCCTTATTTAAGTCGGAAAGAAATCGAGGATGGTGCGTTGAAGGACAAGCATCTTGAGCTGCTCTATGTTGATGACAAAATTGATCTTTTTTTCATGCATATCCAAGGATCTGGTCGCGTAAAAATGCCAGACGGAGTTGAGCTGCGCGTCGCCTATGCCGGCAGGAATAATCAACCATTTACAGCGGTTGCAAATTACATGCTTGATCACGGAATGCTTGAGCGCGGCAATCTCAACTCCGCTACGGTGAAGGAATGGATGAAAAATAATCTAGACAAAGCTGACGAAGTGATGAATGTGAACGCCGCCTACACATTCTTCAAAATTTCTGACGGTGAATATGTTGTTGGTGGACAAGGCGTGCCACTTACGCAGGAGAGGTCTTTGGCAATTGACAGCGATGTCATTCCTTACGGGTTTCCGATGTGGGTTGAAACTAGCTTGAAAAAAAATGGCGTCTTGTTGAAGGAAAAATATTCCCACCTTTTTGTTGCTCAGGATACTGGCTCAGCAATCAAAGGAATTGTTCGCGGCGACATCTTTTTTGGATATGGTAAGGAGGCTGAAGAAAAGGCCTACTACATGGCCTCGCAAGGAAAATATTTCATCCTGCTACCAATCAATATTGTCGATAAAATAACCAACACGCGGTGAGGAATGCTGTTAAAACTTTTGCTAAAAATTTGGCCATCTTTGGCGCCAATCATCCTCTACATTTTTTGGGTTTGGCTGGTAAAATTTTTGAAGAAAAAAAATCCAAAAAAAGATTGGATTGATGCGGAGAAAGTTGTCGGTGAGAAATCAACGGCAGACCAAGTTGAAGATCAGAAATCAGAAGAAAAATTTGGTAAATTTTCACTGCAAAATCCTTGTTTCGTTGCCGTACTTTACGTCAGTTTAATTTTAGCAATCATCACTTTGTTGGTGACGGCTTTTTACTAGTTGCATTTTTTTAGTAGGTTCCTAGAAAGCGCGCCCCGCCTACATCTTCAAGTCTCAAGTCCATTTTCATTTTTATCCCACAAATAGCTGCGTTTTGGTGCGCTAACTCAAATTTTTTTTGGTCGGCGTTTTGCGGCTTTTTGGTAAACAACCAAATATTTTTAATCACATGTCAAATACAGAACTCCCTACTTTCACCATCAAACAACTTCTAGAAGCTGGCGTCCATTTCGGTCACAAGACCATGCGTCGCAATCCTAAAATGGCAAAATATGTCCATGCAAACCGCAATGGCATTAGCATCATTGACCTCACTAAAACCGCATATCTTCTCCAAAATTCACTGAAAACCGTAAAGGAAATTGCTAAAAATAACGGGCGCATTCTTTTCGTTGGAACTAAGAAACAAGCGATTGAGCCAATTGCCGAAGCGGCAAAAAGATGCGGCCAATATTACGTCAATTTCAGATGGCTTGGTGGTATGCTTACCAATTGGAAAACCATTTCAAAATCGATCAAAACTCTAAAGAAAATCGAAGAGCAACTTGCTGACACTGAAGTTGGTTACAGCAAAAAGGAAAAATTGGTTTTGGAAAGACAAAGGCTGAAGCTTGAACAAGCTTTGGGTGGCATCAAAAATATGGGTGGTTATCCAGATTTAGTTTTCGTCATCGATACTTTTAAAGAGTCTCTAGCAATTGCTGAAGCCAAGACGCTCAACATTCCAATCATGGCAGTTCTTGATTCCAACTGCAATCCAACTGGCATTACCTTTCCAATTCCTGGCAATGACGATTCGGCAAAATCAATCAAACTTTACTGCAATTTAATTTCTGACGCTGCCATTGCTGGCACCAAAGAAAACATGAAAATTGCTGGTGTGAACATGGCCAAATTCGATGGCGAAGAATTGCCTGCAAATATCCGTGATTTGAGCAAGTCTGTCACTAAAGAAGCAGAAAAAAAATCAGCCAATAAAAGTGAAAAGTCTGGCGAGAAAAAAGCCGATGACGTCACAAAAGAAGCTCCAAAAAAGAAGGTAGTTGTAAAAAAAGTAGAAGAGAAAGTTGAAGAAAGATCCGAAGAAAAATCGGTAAAACCAGCTGCCAAAAAAGAGGAAGTGAAAAAACCTGCGGTAAAAAAATCAGCAACAAAACCAGCTGCAAAAGCGACAACAAAAAAATAACCCCATTAAATTTTACAAATCATGGCAGATCTATCTCTAATAAAAAAACTACGCGAAGCCACTGGATGCGGAATCTCCGACTGCAACAAGGCATTGGCTGAAAATGCTGACGACTTTGAGAAATCGGTTGATTGGCTACGTAAAAAAGGCCTTTCTTCAGCAGCAAAAAAAACCGGACGCATCACTTCCGAAGGTGCTGTTGCAGTGTTTGTTGCTGGTAACAAGGCTTCAATTGTGGAAGTAAATTCTGAAACTGACTTCGTTGCTCGTAATCAAAAATTCCAAGAATTCGTTGCTTCCGTTGCCAAGGAAGCAATCACATTTGGCGACGACATTGTAAAATTTCAGGCCGCAAAAGACGAAGATGTAAAAACACAAATTGGTATTATTGGCGAAAATATTAACATTCGTCGTATTGCCAATGTGTCAGTTGCAAATGGCTCGATTGTAAGCTACATCCACAATGCCACCGCTCCAAATATTGGAAAAATTGCAGTTCTTGTTGCGCTTGAGTCTGCTGCATCAAAAGACAAGTTGGAAAATTTTGGTAAGCAAATTGCGATGCACATCGCCGCTGCAAAACCAGAAGCTCTTTCAATTAATCTCGTCGATCCAAGCAGATTAGCGCGTGAGACCGATGTTCTAAAAGAACAAGCTCGCGCTTCAGGCAAGCCAGAAAGCATCATCGACAAAATGATCGAGGGCAGAATCAGAAAATATTACGAAGAGGTGGTTCTCTTGGAACAGCTTTTTGTGATGGATGACAAGGTAAAAATTAAAGACCTAATCTCCACCTTCAGCAAAGAAAATGGCGAAACCAAAATTTCAGATTTCAAACTTTTTATTCTAGGCGAAGGTATCGAGAAAAAAGAAAATGACTTTGCTGCTGAAGTGGCGGCAATGACAAAATAAAAAAATGCCTCGAAAGAGGCATTTTTTTTGCCATCTCAGAACTTCCTCCAAACCTCCAGAGTCTCTCCCACAAAATTTCCCAAATTGCAATATGCCCGACAAACCTGATCTTAAGTTTAAGCGCATTCTTTTCAAAGTTTCCGGTGAAGCGATGATGGGGGAGAAAGCCTTTGGTCATGACTCAGAGGCAATTAAAAAAATCTGCAACCAGGTAATTTCGGCTTACAAATTGGGCTGCGAAATTTGCATCGTTGTCGGCGGTGGAAATATTTTTCGCGGCGTTTCTGAAGCGGCAAAATCCATTGAAAGAGTCACTGCAGACTACATGGGAATGCTTGCAACCTGCATCAATGGTTTGGCGCTGCAAAGTGCTCTTGAAAAAAATGGCGTCGACACTCGCATGCTTTCTGCAATCACCATGAATAGTGTTTGCGAGCCTTACATCAAGCGTCGCGCCGCACGCCACTTAGAAAAAGGTCGCGTCATTATTTTCTCTGCAGGTACCGGTAATCCATTTTTTACTACCGACACCGCGGCAGTGCTGCGCGCTGTTGAGATGGGATGTGATGGAATTTTGAAGGGAACCCAAGTTGATGGCGTCTATTCTGCCGATCCTAAAATTGACAAAAATGCCATTCGCTACGACGTGGTGAGCTACATCGATGTTCTTAAGCAAGACCTCAAGGTCATGGACCAAACCGCAATTACCCTCGCTAAAAGCAACAAATTGCCAATCGTGGTTTTCTCAATCAAAGAAGAAAACGCGCTGCAAGACGTGGTGTGCGGCAAGGGTAAATTCACAATCATTAATTAATTTATGATCAACGAACTACTAGACAAAGCGCATAAAAAAATGGATGACACCATGCACTCATTGAAGAGGGACATGGACAGTATTTCAACCGGCAGAGCATCGCCATTACTACTCGATCACGTCAAAGCCGAAGTCTACGGCAACCTCATGGCGCTGTCACAAATTTCTAGCATCTCCGTTCCGGAAGCTACTACTCTGTCTATTCAGGTTTGGGATCGTGAAAATGTTAAGGCTGTTGAGAAGGCGATCATCAATTCAAATCTTGGATTTAATCCTCTTGTTGATGGCACCACCATTCGCATCATGATTCCAAAACTAAGCGAAGAGCGCAGGAAGGACCTGGTAAAGCTAGCCAAAAAATATGGCGAAGACAAAAAAATTGCCATTCGCAATATTCGCCGCGACGTTCTCGATGATTTCAAAAAAAATGAAAAAGAGCTCGGAAAGGATCAGGCTCACTCTTTCACGGACATCATCCAAAAAATTACCGACGATTTTATTAAAAAAATCGACGAGGTAGTCGCGGTAAAAGAAAAAGATTTGATGAAAGTCTAATGTTCTTTTTTACAAAGAAAAAAGTGGATGTGGCCAACGGCCTCATCATTCCTCAGCATGTTGCAATCATCATGGATGGCAATGCCAGATGGGCGCAGTCAAAAAATCTTCCGCTGAAAGTTGGTCACAAAATTGGCTCAGAAAATCTACAAAAAGTCGCTGAAAGTTGCATCGAGATCGGAATAAAATATCTCACAGTTTACGCCTTCTCCTCTGAAAATTGGGATCGACCGCAAGATGAAGTGAATTACCTAATGCAGCTGCTCGATGAATATCTCGAAAGAGAAGCAAAATCTTTGATGGAGAAGGATGTAAAAATTGTGATCTCCGGCAATCTGCAAAAAATTTCAGAACCCACAAAATTAAAAATTCACAACATCCAAAATCTAACCAAACACAACAAAGCTTTATTTTTGAATGTCGCTTTTAGTTACGGATCAAGACAGGAAATTGTTGATGCGGCAAAAAAAATATCTGCCGGCGTGAAGGATGGAAAAATTAATTTGGATCAAATCAGCGAGGAGCTTTTCGCTCAAAATCTTTACCACGCAGAAATACCAGACCCAGATTTAATCATTAGAACTGCTGGCGATTCAAGGCTCAGCAATTTTTTACTGTGGCAAGCGGCTTACGCAGAACTCTATTTTACAAAAACTTACTGGCCTAGCTTTGGTAAAAAAGATTTGCTCTTGGCAATCAATGATTTCAACAAAAGGGAACGAAAATATGGTAAAAGGTAATCTTAAAAAAATTAAAAATTTTGCGGAAAAAATACTTTTTTTCGCCTCGAACTTGTTCAATAAATTGATCGCGCAGATTCATTTTCTTGATCCGAAAGAAAACACTAAGCAGCGTGTTGTCACCTCTCTGACCCTCATCCCAATTGCGCTTTACGCAATTTTCTACTCCAAAAGTGTTTTCATTTTATTAGCAATCGCCATTGCAATTTTAATGACCGCTGAATGGTTGGACATCATCAAAACCGCCAAGGATCAAAAAAAATGGCGCCTCATCGGACTCTTCTGCATCCTCATCCCAATCTACTCCGTCATTAAAATTCGTCTCCACAGCTCAGACATTTTATTTTGGATGTTTGCCGTAATCTGGTCGACAGACATCTTCGCGTTTTTCGCTGGCAAAACTTTGGGCGGGCCAAAACTCGCGCCACACATTAGTCCAAGCAAAACTTGGTCAGGACTTTGTGGCGGTGTCGCAGCTAGCATCCTCATTGGCTTCATGAGCTCATTCATGTTTAGCGGCGGAGTTTTATTTTTCGTAACCATCAGCGCATTACTAGCGGTGCTTGAACAAATTAGCGACTTACTCGAGTCGAAATTTAAAAGAATTTTTGGCGTGAAAGATTCCGGCAACATCATCCCCGGACATGGCGGAGTGCTTGACCGCCTTGACGGAATGATGCTCGTCGCACCAGCCGTACTTTTTTTAATCACAGTTTTTTCGAGTAAATTCAGTGGATGATTTTTTTGAAATTGCAGGACGAAAATTTACTTCGCGCCTCTTAGTCGGCACTGGTAAATACAAAGATTTTCAAGAAACCGCTGCCGCGATTAATGCCAGCGGCGCTGAAATTGTTACCGTTGCAGTACGTCGCGTGAACATCGAAAAAAAATCTGAGCCCATGCTGCAAGATTTTCTCGACCCCGCAAAATACACTTACCTCCCCAACACTGCCGGATGTTTTACTGCCGCTGATGCCGTGCGCACATTGCGCCTAGCCCGCATGGCAGGGGGATGGAATTTAGTGAAGTTAGAAGTTCTGGCGGATGAAAAAACTCTCTACCCAAAAGTTGTTGAAACCATCAAGGCCGCGGAATTGCTGGTCAAAGACGGTTTTGATGTAATGGTCTACACTTCTGACGACCCAATCATTGCCAAAGAACTCGAAGACATCGGCTGCTGTGCAATCATGCCGCTAGCGGCTCCAATAGGATCTGGTCTTGGAATTCAAAATCGCCTCAACATCGAATTCATTGTTGAGCAATCAAAAGTTCCGGTGCTGGTTGATGCCGGAGTCGGCACGGCATCTGATGCTGCAATCGCAATGGAGCTTGGTTGCGACGGAGTGCTAATGAACACCGCAATTGCCAAAGCTAAAAATCCAATCCTCATGGCGCATGCCATGAAGCTTGCAATTGAAGCTGGTCGCGCTGCTTACCTCGCTGGTAGAATGGAAAGAAAAAAATTCGCCTCACCCTCATCTCCCGCCGCTGGAAAAATAAATCTCTCCTAAGGAGCCTCTGAAGCACCAAGTTTTTTAAAAAGTCTCGGCGCCGAGACTTTTTAAACTTTTTACTCAGTTCAGGACTGGCGCGGCTCTGTAAATTTAAATTCGCAAAAAACTAACAGAAACTCACCATTCAAAAAATGAGCCCTAGAGCTGCAAGGGTTCAACTTTTTAAAATCGTATTTTTTCTGCAGTGTTTTTTGCACTCAATACTGACTTCAGAGCCTAAGAACTTTAGAAAAATTCTGTCAAAACTCCAACCATTTTGCCATTCATCACCATGAAAATAAGAAATCTCTCGCTCTCATTACTCTACATTCTACTTATTTTTTCTAACTCAAATCAAGCGCTAGCGCAAAAAATTTCTGCTGGCGAAGCGACGCCTGCGGAAAAAATTTCCGTGCTGAAGCCGTCGGTAAAAGAAAAAAAGCCGGCTGAAGAAATTGTTAGCGCAATAAAAATTGAATCTGTTCCACCGAAGCAGCTAGCAATGACGGGCTTTGCCGACATTGTTGAAGAATTGCTGCCAGCAGTGGTAAATATTTCTGCCTTGCAAGAAGTTCAAACTGGCGGATCAACAATCGACCAAGTTTTGCTTGGTGAATTGCCAAAAACTCTGCCCTTCGAAGACTTCCGCAATCAGCTCGAAAACCAATTTCGCGGCGGGCAAGGGCAGAAGAAAAAAGTCTCCTCAATTGGTTCAGGATTTCTCATTTCCAAAGACGGCTTCATTGTTACCAACAGCCACGTCATTGAAGATGCAGATGAAATTACCGTGAGTCTTCATGACGGCTCGAAATACAAAGCTAAAACCATTGGCATCGACAAAAAAACCGATCTCGCCTTACTGAAAATTGACGCCGTTAAGGATTTAAAATTTGCAAAATTTGGCGACTCCAACAAAGCAAGAATAGGCGATTGGCTCATTGTCATCGGTAACCCTTACGGGCTTGGTGGATCTGTCTCAGTAGGAATAGTTTCGGCACGCGGTCGCGACATTAACAACGGGCAAACTGACGATTTCATTCAAACCGATGCCGCCATCAACAAAGGAAATTCCGGCGGTCCATTGTTCAATTCTAAGGGCGAAGTAATCGGCATCAGCACCGCAATTTTTTCACCATCTGGCGGTAATGTTGGAATTGGTTTTGCCACCACATCTGCAACTGCAATGCAAATTGTGAAGCAGTTGAAAGAGCAAGGTGAAGTTACTCGCGGATGGCTTGGCGTATCGGTTCAAGATGTTTCTGAAGAAATAGCGCAATCGATGAAAATGGAGAAAACCAAGGGTGCTTTTGTTGTCGACGTTACCAAAGGCGGGCCAGCGGAAAAGGCGGGAATTGTGCCAGCCGACATCATTGTAAAATTCAACGACGAAGAAATTTCTGAGATGAAAATTTTACCAAAAACAGTTTCAAAATATCCGGTTGGAAAAAGTGCAAAACTCGTGGTTTTGAGGCAGGGGAAATTTAGAATCATCAAGGTAATGGTTGAGAAAATGCGTGACGAGGATCCTAAAAAGCCAGAGGCGAAATCATTGGAAAAACAACAGACGCTTAAGCCGGCCACTCAGCTTCTAGGGCTTAGCCTCTCAGAGATTGCCAGCAAAGTTAGAAAGGGGAAAGTGGAGTCTGTAACGGAAGGTTTGCTGGTTGTAGATGTGAGTCTAAAATCAGAAGCGGCAGAAAAAAACATCATGGTTGGAGACGTTATTTTGTCTGCTAATCAGGTGCCGGTAAAAGCAATTAACGAACTAAAATCCATCATTGAAGAGACTTCCAAATCCACCAAAAAACTTTTCCTTTTTATAAAAAGAGGTGATGCCAATTACGGCGCCGTCATTGCGGTGAAGTAGGTGCACCCAGTCCTCAAAATCATTCTGCGTTTGGCAATAATTTTTGCGGTTATTTTTACCGTGATTCAGCCCTACAACTGGTTCTGCCAAATTGAGCGCAGCTGCGAGCCATTTTACTTTTCCTACTATTACCCGAAGAGAGAAGGCATCAAGCCAATCACCATTCGTTTCGTAATTCAAAATTACCGCGAAGACCTAGATTTTACTGTAGATCAGCAAACTTTGGAAACAGTTTCGGGAAGAAAAAATACCGTAACCTACCATGCTAAAAATCTGTCCAATCGCGTGATTCGCTTTCGTCCAAAATTACAAGTTAGAACAGAGTCATTCGCCAAATATTTAACTCGTTACGAATGCCCATGCTTCCACGAATACAAACTAAAAAAGGGCGAGGAAATAGAATTAAAAATGAAATTTATGGTTGATCTAAACGACTTAAAAAAAGAAAAAAATTTGAGTCTAGATAGGGGCGCAATTGTCGCAGAAATTCTGTACAAAATAAAATGATTAACATCGGCAATATTCAGCTCCAAGACAATGTCCTACTAGCTCCAATGTCGGGAGTAACCGATCTACCATTCCGTCGTTTAGTGAAAAAATTTGGCGCTTCGTTGGTGATTTCAGAAATGATTGCCTCGCGCGCAATGATTCTGCAAACGCGCGAATCGATGAAAAAATGTCAGAAGGATGATTCGCAATTTCCAATGTCGGTACAGCTTGCAGGATGTGACCCTGAAGTAATGGCGGAGGCGGCAAAATTAAATGAAGATTTGGGCGCTGACATCATTGACATCAATTTCGGATGTCCGGTGAAAAAAGTGGTGAATGGTCTTGCTGGGAGTGCTTTGATGAAAGACGAAGCTCTCGCAACTAAAATTATGGAAGCGGTGGTGAAGGCTGTAAAAATTCCCGTCACAATGAAAATGCGTTTGGGCTGGAATTACGAAAATCTGAACTCGCCAAGTTTGGCAAAAAAAGCCGAAGATGTCGGAATTAAAATGCTTACTGTGCATGGCCGCACACGTTGCCAAATGTACAATGGTAGCGCGAATTGGGAGCTAATCTCGCGAGTAAAAGAGGCAGTAAAAATTCCGGTAATCGCCAATGGTGACATTAGAAATTCATCCGATGCAAAAAAAGCATTAGAGCTCTCGAAGGCAGATGGAGTAATGATTGGGCGCGCTTGCTACGGAAGACCTTGGATAATTAACCAGATTAATGCCGAGTTGCGTGGAGAGGTGGTGGCAAGCGTGCCAACAATTGAGGAGCAGAAGGAAATTGTGCTAAACCATTTTAGCGAGATGATCGAGCATTATGGTGAGCAAGTTGCGATTCCTTTAGCGCGCAAACATATTGGCTGGTACAGCGGAGGATTAAAAGGTTCAGCAGAATTTCGCGCTAGAATAAATGTGACTGGAAGTGATGCGGGTGGAGCAGACAGTGTGCGCAGCGTGATTAATCAATTTTATGACTTGCAGACGAGTCAGGTTTAATTCGTGTAGTCGGGGACCACCACCGCGCAAACCCAGCGCGTGCACTCATATTCCCAGTGAAGGTTTTGTATTCTGGCACACCCCCGACAAGCAGAATTTTTTACAAAAAAAATTCTTTGCAACTTCTATTCGTGAGATTCTGTACAAATTTTACGAAGTGAGATCCGCACTACTTTTTTCAATCGCCTCTTCCAACTTCAGAATAAATTCTTGCTTAGAAAGACTCGGTTCAATTGGTGTTAAAAATTCCAAAGTGATTGTTCCCGACTTCTTCAGAATTTTATTTTTCTCCCAAAAAATTCCTGAATTTAATGCCACTGGCACAACCTTTACACCGCAAGAAAGGTAGAGTGCAGTTACTCCAGCTTGGTAAGGATATTTTTCTACGGAAGCGCCAACTGGCACCCGAGTGCCTTGTGGAAAAAGAATGATGTTTTGATTCCTGCCCAAATATTTTTTTGCCTGCTTGATTAGATCTTTCAGCGCCGATGCTCCACCTTTCCGATCCACGCTGATCCCACTCATGATGTGCAAATACCAACCGTAAAATGGAATTCGCAGAAGCTCTTTTTTGAAGGCGTAAACCGGACGGTCAAAAACCAAATGCATGACGATTGTTTCCCACATCGACTGATGCTTGCAGGCAATGATGCAAGGCTCTTGCGGAATGTTTTCCAACCCAATGATTCTGTGATTAATTTTGCACAATTTTCTGAGCATGAACAGTCCAACAATCGCCCAAATTTTTGCACCATGGTCAGCTATTTTTGCACTTCTGAAAATGAAGGCGGGGAAGTAAATGATGGGAATGATGGCGCCCCAAGCATTGATGAACAGCCAAAATAAAATTGATGAGATGATGTTCATTTCTAATTCGGTGTAGAGCCTGATTTACCGCGGAATAAATATTTTTTTTTGAGGAAAATAATTTGCAGCATTGCCGTAGCAACAATGGCAATGACCATCCAGCTAAAAGCATTGCTGTTGTCAACGCCGGGAACGCCTCCAATATTGACGCTGAAGATGCTGGTGAAAAAAGTTAGCGGGATAAAAATTGAAGCAACGAGTGACAAGTTGTACATGCTTTTGTTCAACTTTTCAGTAAGTCCGTGAAAGAGTTCGTCATGCAGAATTTGTGAACGATCACGTACCTCATCGACCTCCTCAATCATCAGAGTGATGTGATCTAGATGTTCTTGGAAATGCCTTTTTGCCCAATCGTCAATCCATTCATGATCGCAAATTCGTAGCTTGGCAATTGCCTCTCTTTGCGGGGAGAGGTAGCGTTTGAAGACGGTTGATTGCGTTCTGATTTTTAAAACTTCCTCACGAAAAACCACATTGTGAGTGGTCATGATTTTTTCTTCCAAATCATCAACTTTTTCACCGAGAGCGTAAAGGAATGGAGAGGTAACGGCAAGAATTTGGTAGAGAAGATTGTACAAAAATTCGCCGGAATTTTTGATTGTTTTTCCGGAATCAATTTGTGCACGAATGTCTGACACCGCCTTCATGTTGCGACGCTGCAACGTAATGATGCGGTATTTGTCAACCCACATGCGGATTGAAACCATGTCTTCTGGTTCGGAACTTTGATTGAGATTAACGCCGCGCAAAATGATGAGAAGGCCATTGTCGAACTCCATGACCCGAGGGCGAGTCTCTTCGGCAATGAGGGCGTCAATGATTAGATGATCGAGATAGTTAACTTCGCGCTCTAACCACTTCTTGGTTGATTTGTTGTTGGCATCAAGGTGAACCCAAGCCAAGCCTTCATTCTTTAACTCTTCCGACACTTTCTGATTGTCCAATTTCACCGACTTACCGTCAGCGCCGAAAGAGTAGGAGAAAAGAATGTGGCTTGATGCGGTCATTCTATTCAGATTTTGTGTTAAGTTTTTTTAGTGAGAAAATTGATTTTCCTGACGAAGAAAATCCTTTTTTTGCGTTAGAAATTATGATCATCGATTGGTCATCAACTAGGTACATCCTGTCTTCATATTTCACCTCCCGTTTAACGTCATTTTCTTTTAGCGTTAAGGCATAAAGCATCTGAGCAGCATTGCCAATTTGCTTACCTTGTCCCGGAGATGAAACGTCGTGCCCAATTGCCTCAAAAGTACCGTTTTCATTAAGCGTAACTAACCAAGTCCTGCTGTCCTTTTTGTCGCCAGCAAAAATGAAGTTTTGCTGGATGACGCCTTTATTTCCGTCCCACTTAGCGTTGATTTTCACCGTTTGAGTGCCAGTGATTTTTCCATCCTCGTCTTGAGTAATTGCGAAGCCCTCGATGTCGCCATTAAAGAATTTTTTGAAATCCATTTTTGCGCCATTGTCCAAGTAATCGATTGGAGCTGGTTTGTTCATTGATGAGCAAGACACAATTAGTGAGGCGAGAATAATTGCGGAAGAAAAGCGAAGAAAAATTTTCATGGTTAGTTTGTTTAGTTGGTTGGAAGGGTTGAAAAGTGTGTTTTATGAAATTGTTGGGGATATAACGCGGAGCGGCTGCTGCTCTGTCAGAATTGTCAGATTTGGTTTCAGAATTTCTTCCTTCTTGACGCGACTCAGTTTCAGCTTCTTGCGATGCGGTTGCGGCGTCAGTTTGACTTACAGTTAACCCTCTAAATCCATCCGCTAGATATTCCTCCGCCGTAGATTGCACTCTTAGATTTTAATCTCTCATCTCTCATTTTGGAGAAGTCGTCCCCAGCATGGTAGGAAGAGCGAGTTAATGGACTTGAAGAAACCATTAGAAATCCTTTGCTGTAGGCCATTTTTTTGTAGAACTCGAATTCGTCTGGATGGACGTAGCGATCAACCGGAGCATGGCGCAATGTTGGGCGCAGATATTGTCCAATGGTCAGAAAGTCGATGTCAGCGCAGCGCATGTCATCCATCACCTGCAGAACTTGTTCCTTGGTTTCTCCAAGACCAACCATCAATCCAGATTTTGTAAACATCGTAGGGTCGATTTCTTTGACGCGCTTCAAAAGCCAGAGAGAATGAAAGTAACGAGCACCGGGACGAATTGTGGCGTAAAGCCCAGGTACGGCTCGATATTGTGATTAAATACGTCTGGCTTCGCGGCAACGACTTTTTCTAACGCACCATTTTTACGCAGAAAATCTGGCGTTAAAATTTCGATTGTAGTTTGCGAAGACTTTCTACGCACATTCTCGATGCATTTCACAAACTGATCTGCGCCACCATCAGCTAAGTCATCGCGATCAACAGAAGTAATTACGATGTGTTTCAGGCCAGAAACCTTTGCGACATCACCAACATTTTCTGGCTCGTGAGGATTTACCACATCTGGCTTGCCAGTCTCAATGTTGCAAAAAGAGCAGGCTCTTGTGCAGACGGAGCCTAGGATCATCACCGTTGCATGCTTTTGTGCCCAGCATTCGCCGATGTTTGGACATGCTGCTTCTTCGCAAACAGTGTGTAATTTTTTTGAGTTGAGAAGCTCTTTGGTTTCGTAATAGCCCTTGGAAACAGGCGCTTTAACACGGATCCAATCCGGTTTGCGCTCCATTTTTTCTTTAGGAAAATTTTCGGCAAAGCCCATCGCGTCCTTGTTGTCGCGCTTAGCTATTTGCCCTGACTCTCTTTTTTCTTCGCGGGTTTGCATTAATACCGAATCTGATTGAAGACACCGAACTAATCTTTGTCAGATTCGGCATGGGGTTCCCCACAACGTGGGGCGCGACTCATGTCGCGTAGAAATAATTTATTTCGTCTCTCCAGTGATCACATATTTTGTGATTTCAGCGATGTTAGTTGAGTGGTCGGCGAGGCGCTCAAAACTTTTGGCGATGAATAAAATGTTAATAATTTTTTCTGTCTGCTCTTTGCTAAAACTTTCCCCTTCTAAGATACTGAAAAGCCCACTGTAGATTGAGTCTATTTGGTCATCGCGCTCTAACACTTCCTCCGCCATTACTGCATTTTGATCGTTAAAAGCGACGACGGAATCGTGAACCATAACCTTCGACAATTGCACCATTTCTAGCAGAGATTTCTTTACGCTGTCATCGAAGGCTTTGTGTCCAATGCGGTTAACTTTTTTGATGATACTTTTCGCCTGATCTCCAACTCTTTCTAAATTTGAAGACACTTTCAACGCAGAAACAATGTAGCGCAGATCGACAGCCATCGGCTGACGCATCGCAAGCATGGCGGTCACTTTGCGCTCAATCAAAAAATCTAATGAATTGATTTTGTAGTCGTGGCTCGTGATTTTTTCCAAATAATCATCGTGATGATGGCGGATCATTTCAGCAACCATGTCGATTGAAACCGAGACCAAATCTCTCATTGTGTCGAGTGTTTCAGCAATTGATTGCAGATCTTTGTCGTAGGATTTTACGGTATGTTCTTTGAGGCTCATTTTGAAGAAAATTTTGGTGAAAGAAGCGCGCTAAAATCAAGCAACTAAAGAGAGCCTCTAAAAATTAGAATTTTTCGAGGAGTTTGCAGTGACGGCGGAGCCGGAAAAATGCATCGCATTTTTAACTGACAAATGACGCAAGGCCGTAAGGCCTGAGTAATTTGCGACTTGTCGATAAAAAATAAAATTTTCAAGTAAAACGGGAATGAGCGAAGCGAATCCTTAGGCATCCGAATTTTTGAGCAGGAAAGCGTACTACTTGTACGATTCGAGCACAGGGATCGAGCTTAAGCTCGATGCCCGTTCTTACTAAAAATAGCTTCGCATTTTTTTAACGCTCGAACCTCGCGAGCAAATTTGTCTGACGACAAAATTACCGGAAAAAGCAATTTTTAGAGGCACTCCAAACAATTAATCAACATGAAAAGAATTTTAGTAATTGGCTCTGGAGGCAGGGAGCATGCGGTCTGCGAACAATTTAAAAAATCTTCGCAAGATGTAAAAATTTTTGCTATTCCGGGAAATGCCGGCATTGCTGAGCTCGCAGAAATTGTTGATTCAATCAAGCAAGATGATCATCAAAAAATTATTGATTTCTGCAAGAGCGAGAAAATTGATTTTGTTTTTATTGGCCCTGAGCAGCCTTTAGTCGAAGGGCTTGTTGATGATTTAGAAAAAAATAAAATTCGAGCTTTTGGACCGTCGAAAAAAGCAGCGCAGCTTGAAGGTTCAAAAATTTTCATGAAAAAAATCGCCATCGAAAATTCAGTTCCAACCGCAATTTACGAAAGTTTTTCTGACGAAAAAAGAGCGGCAGAATTTGCCAAAAAACTCGGGTTTCCTTGCGTCGTCAAAGCTGACGGATTGGCTGCAGGTAAGGGTGTGATCATCGCGCAAAATTTTGACGAGGCCACAAGCGCAATCAAAGAAATCTTGTCAGGCAAATTTGGTGAGGCCGGAAAAGAAATCATTGTCGAAGAATTTTTGGATGGTTTTGAAGCCAGCTATTTTGTTATTTGCGACGGTAAAAATTTTATCCCACTTGGCTTCGCTCATGATCACAAAAAAGTTGGCGAGAATGATGTTGGGCTCAATACTGGCGGCATGGGAACTTACGCACCTTCACCTTTTATTTCAGCTGCAGAGGAAGAAAAAATCATCGAAAAAATAATCAAGCCAACCTTGTGCGGCCTTGAGAAAGAGGGTGCGCCATTTCGCGGAATTTTATTTGCTGGACTGATGATTGGAAAAAATGGAGCGAAGCTTTTGGAGTTCAACGCGCGCTTTGGTGACCCAGAAACGCAAGTAATTTTGCCAAGAATTAAATCCGACTTCGTTGCTTTAATCGAAGCTGCAATTGATGGAAATCTTAGCAAATTCCAAATCGAGTTTGATGAAAAAAAGAAGTTAGTTTGTGTGGTGATCTGCGCTAATGGTTACCCAGAGAATTATCAGAAAGGCAGTGAAATCAAAGGCTTGGATGTGGCAGCAAAAATTTCTGACGTAAAAATTCTTCACGCCGGAACGGTAAAAAGCGGGGGAAGAATTTTAGTAAATGGTGGGCGCGTTTTGAATATTGTCGCTTCCGCAGATTCTTTTAAATCTGCCCGCAGCAAGGCTTACCAAGCCGTTGATTTGATCGATTGGAAAGATGGATTTGCACGCAGAGACATCGCAAAAAAAGCAGAGTAGGTCACACAAAAAAACCTCGGTCTCGAAATTCAAAATTTGAATTCTTCGACCGAGGTTTTGTTTTTAAGTGAGTGAGAAAAGCTGCAGGCTTACTTTACTACCAGACCATATTTTTTACCAAGATAACTCATGACAGAGATTCGATCCGAGCTTTTAAGAACTACGTCAAACATGATTACTTCGGAGATATGCCCTCTGAATGATGAAAGTACACCAGCATTGGTGGCACCTCTACTAATCCAGAATTCTGTTGGTGAGAGCGCGTCAACCGTAAGAGAAGACGTAAGAGAAGCTCCAGCTTTGCCGTTAACATATTGAGTAATGGTGCTAAGAGTTGAAAAGCCGGAAGTTGTGACGCAGATAATTTGTGGTATTTTATTGGTGGTAGGGGAGTCGAAGATGAAAGTCGTCTCGTTCAAAACTTTAACTCCTGTTGCGGAGTAATATTTGAAAATACCAAACCCATCCGTCGCAGTAGTAGTATCTCCGCCTCCGTTATTTATAATTCCTTCATTACCAATCGAAAAGTCATTGAACACCACAAAAATTGTTGAGGCATTATTCGTTACTGCCGGCACCGCGGCTATGACGTTTGTGTGTACAGTGGCGGTTGGAGCGGTGGTAGAGTAAAGTGAGGAAAGAATAAGTCTTCTAAAGGCCGTGCTATCAAAAAAACTTAATGTTGGTAACCCATTGATGCCATTATTTTTGTAGGTTATTCCAGCAGTTGTGTTATTTGCTGTTAGGGTTGCTGCCGTTGCAGTTTGTGCGATTGCAAAAAGTGGTGTGGTTGTTTGCGGGTTAATGTCGTTCCACACCGTGATTGGAAAATTATCTTCGGTTTCTGCGGATAAAAAACTCTCTTCCAACGATGTCTCTAGCCAAAGTGAAAGACCTTTAATGCTGTTAACCGGAGAAGATTTAGTCAGAGACCTTGGAAGCTAGCTTCATTTGACCAACCAACCTTCTACCTTGCGTTACGCCGGCAACTAAAATTCCGATGATTAAAATTACGATTGAGAGCTCGATTAGGGAGAAGGCTTTGTTTGTTTTAGTTTTCATGTGGGGGAATTTTTTTATTACGCGGTTTACTGTTATTCCTCTTGCTCAACCAGATGCGGGAGCAAGAGGAAAATTTATTTACTACTGCCGCACAGAGTTTGTCATGCCTTGATTACCAGCTGAAGGCTGATTCATTTTTTCACCGCGATTATCTTGCATCATTGACAGGTCAAATCCGGTGATCTTCTTCATCTCAGCGCGATGTCTTTCGATTTCTTTTTTAGCCAATTCTTTTTGCTGAGGTGACAGCTTCTCCATCATCTCATGATGTCTCTCCATCCTAGCCCTCTCTTCTGGCGAAGCATTTTTCATCTTCTCCATTCTCTGCTCTTTGCGCTCCTCTTTTTGCCCATTTTTTTCCTGCTTCATTTTCATCATTTTCTCGCGCTCTTCCGGACTCATATTCATCATTTTTTCGTGATGCTCCATCATTTTTTTCTTCTCT
The DNA here is from genome assembly GCA_947496905.1 of Rickettsiales bacterium. Classification (GTDB taxonomy): domain Bacteria; phylum Pseudomonadota; class Alphaproteobacteria; order Rickettsiales; family UBA1997; genus UBA2645. The sequence continues at coordinate 21,924 of CANMEW010000001.1, forward strand.
TCCGGAGATGCATTTTGGTATTTCTCTTTGCGTTCCATCATTTTTTGTTTTTCTTCGGGAGAAGCATTTTTGAACTTCTCATTCCTCATTTCTTTTTTCTGATTTTTTGCATCAGTAGAAACTGAAGAGGTCGCTCCGGATGCTGGAGTTGTAGTATCTTGGGCATTAGCTGAAAGCGAACAAATTGTCGCAACGGCAAAGAGAGTTAGAAATTTTTTCATGATTTTTATTTTTGTTTGAGGTTGTGGAGGAGGAAAGGTGGTGCAACGAAGATAAGAATAACTGAGCAAAACTTATTCAATTAAAACTTCTTCAGCATCTTCTTTTGAGAAAAATTTTTGTGCGAATTCGTCAAATTTTTTTTCTTCAATTGCCGCTCGGATGTCTTTCATCAAGTCTTGGTAATGAAAAATATTATGCTCAGAAAGTAGCATTGAGCCCAGTATTTCATTGGACTTGACCAGATGATTTAAGTAAGCGCGGGAATGATTTTGACAGGCGTAACATCCGCATTTTTCATCCAAAGGCGCGTTGTCGGTCGCATGTTTTGCATTGCGAATATTAACGACTCCTGATCTCACGAAAGCTTGCCCAGTGCGACCAGAGCGCGTTGGAATCACGCAGTCAAACATGTCAATTCCGCGCGCAACAGCCGCCACAATGTCTGACGGTTTGCCGACACCCATCAAATAGCGTGGCTTATTTTCTGGCAAAAAATCTACTGCGTAATTTAGTACGCTCAGCATCGCCTCTTGCCCCTCGCCTACAGCCAAGCCTCCAATCGCGTAACCATCAAATCCGATTTCAATTAATTTTTGCGCAGAAATTTGGCGAAGATCTGCAAAAACCGAGCCCTGCACGATGCCAAAAATTCCGTAACCATCTCTTTTTTGAAAAGCATCTTTTGATCTTTGCGCCCAATCAATTGAACGCTCCATTGCCTTTTTTGCTTCATCGTAAGTTGCTGGGAAGTGAACGCATTCATCAAAAATCATCGTGATGTCGCTGCCTAATTGACGCTGAATCTCAATTGATTTTTCAGGAGTTAAAAAATGTTTTGCTCCATCGAGATGCGAGGAAAATTCCACACCTTCATCAGAAGTTTTTCTAATATTTGAAAGTGACATCACTTGGAATCCGCCAGAGTCTGTAAGGATCGGGCCATTCCAACCTGCAAATTTATGCAACCCGCCAAGCCTCTCAATTAACTCTGACGTAGGTCGCAACATTAAGTGGTAGGTGTTGCCCAAAATAATTTCTGCGCCCGATTTTTTTACATCTGAAAGCTTCATTGCTTTTACCGTTGCCGCGGTTCCAACTGGCATGAAAGCAGGAGTCTGAATTGCGCCATGCGCAGTGGAAATTTCTCCTCTTCTCGCCTTGCCATCACTAGTCTTTGCTTCGAAAGAAAATTTTTTGTTCATCATTCAATTTTGTTTTTTATGAAAAAATTTTTACCGTACTTCCCGCTGCTTTTTTTGGTAGGGTTGATTGGAATTTCGACTTACAATTTAAACAAAAAACAAAGCGCCGAACAGGAATTGCGGAACTCCGTTGATGATGATAAAAAAAACCTTCACTTCACTTCAGTAAAAATCGTCTTACCGGAATTTTCTTTACCCGATCTTCACAATGACAAACTAGATCTTTCTAGAAATGACTTTTTGGGGAAATATTCGATCATAAATTTTTTTGCTTCTTGGTGCACAACTTGCCGTGAAGAGCATGAAATTTTGATGCGCTTAAAAAGGGAGGGAATTGCTGATATGTACGGTGTAGCTTGGCATGACATCGATGATAACACCATGTCTTACCTTAAGAAAAATGGTGATCCTTTCATAAAAGTTGCAGCAGATAATCGTGGACTCTTTACCAAAATAACCGGCATTGAAGCGGTTCCAGAAACTGTAATTGTTGATCCAGAAGGAGTCGTTGTAATGCGCTACCGCGGCAATTTGCAGGAATTCTCAATTGATGAAATTGCGCAATTCATCAAGAAGCATAAACATCGCTGATTAGATTCACAAATTTTTGAGTAGCTTCTTTTGGATGAGTATCGCGGGTGATTGGTCTACCGACCACGAGGTGAGAGGCACCATTGGCAAGTGCAGTTTTGACATCGGTAACACGTTTTTGATCTTCAATCAAATTTGAACTTCGTTCAAATTTGGAGCCAATCGAATTGCTGCGCACGGAATCAATCCGCGCATCCGCAATAGATTTATTTTCCTTAAAAAGCTCGGTGTCTTTACTCAGCCTGATTCCAGGCGTTACGATGAGAAAATCTTTTCCGCAATTTTCTCTAATCTTCTTTGCCTCAAGAGCCGAGGCAACAACTCCATCAAGTCCAAATTCAAGAGCTAGTTTGGCCCTGCCAAGCACTAAATTTTCGAGTGTATTTCCCGCCTTAAAACCAACAGCTTCCACCGTTCTGTTAAAAATTTCTTGGTCGTAAGTGGTGAGAACGGTTACACCAACAACCTTCATTCTACCCTTTGCCTGCGCCGCTGCTTGAATGATGTCTTCACTGATGGCGTGGATCGTAACCATGTCAACTTGATGCTGCGCCAGATTTTTAATTGCGCGCGAAACTGTGGTGGGGATGTCGTGAAATTTTAGATCAGCGAAAACTTTTTTGCCTTCATCCTTCAAAAATTTGATGAGGTCGAAGTAACCGCCGCTCATCATCAGCTCTAGTCCAACTTTGTAAAAAACCGCCTCATCGCCAATTGCCCTAACAAGATTCTTTGCCTCCTCAATAGTTGGAACATCGAGGGCAATGATTAATTTTTCTTTCGCATTCATGGCAATTAAGGGCACCTCTAAAAATTAGATTTTTTCGAGGAATTTTTAGGAAGAAAATTTGCGAGCAGGAAAGCGTACTCTGATGTACGTGCTCGCGAGCAAATTTATCTGACGATAAAATTACCGGAAAAAGCAATTTTTAGAGGCACCCTTAAAACTTTTTCTCTTCACCAGTTAGTAGGCGGATAAGATTTTCTTTGTGCTTGATTGTGATTAGGACGAATAGGAGGCAGCAGAAAATTATTTGGGAATTTGGGGCTTCGAAGTGGGACGACAAAATGATCGAGGAAAAAATTGCGATTAGCGAAGAAATTGCAGAGATGCGAAATAGGACAAAGGAAATGATCCAAAAACAAACCATTAAAAATCCGGTGATTGGATCAAGCGCTGACAATACTGCAACTGCAGTTGCTACGCCTTTCCCACCTTTGAAATTTAGATAAATTGGGTAGATGTGACCAATTACCGCAACAGCAGCGACAAAGACCAAAAATAAATGCAAATTGCCAACATCGTAAAAAGCAAATCTTGCCGCAATGATCATCGCCGCGCCTTTCAAGCCATCCAGAATTAAAGTGACGAAGCCGAGTTTTTTACCAACGACTCTCGCAACATTTGTGGCGCCAATATTTTTTGACCCCAATTCACGAATGTCTTTTTTTGCGAAGACTATTGCCAAAATTAAGCCGAATGGAATCGCCGCAATCGCGTAGGTTAGGATGAGAAATAGGATTTGGTAAAGAAGGGTGATCATTAACTGTTATCGGTGGGAGTTGTGTTTTTGTTTTTGCGAAAAGCATCGAGGGAAATGACTTTTGCCGATAAATCGATGGTTTCAGATTTGGCCGCACTATTCGCACCCCTTACTCCATCAAGCCCCACAGACTCCAAAAAATCTCCAGCATTGTCGTAACTAACGCTAAATTTTAGCGCAAAATTCATCGAAGGATCTGCGAAGGCAGTGACTGCTTTGTAAGGCACCGCTAGTTTTTCATACTTACCATTAAAGCTCAAAGAGACTCTAAACAAATTCTGCTCAACCGCCAAACTTTTATATTGGTATTGAATAGCGATGGTCATTTCTTCAGGAAATTTTTCGATCAGATGCTTTGGAATGGAAACTTCCGGGAACTTAGTCAAGAAGGTGACTAAAAAATAATGTTTTCCTGGTAGGCCGATCTTTTCGACTTTTTTCAGAGTTTCGTAAATCACTGATCTCATCGAGTTTTCGATGATCTCATCATATCCGATTAGATCTTGCATGAATGCGAAAAAAACAAATTAAGAAAATACAGAATCTGGCTAGCTGCTACCAACTGAAATTATATGAGCAGCTATTGGATGGCAATTCCATATTTCTTTCCTAGGTAGCCATTAACAGCTTTGATCTCTGACTTTTTTAAAGCTCGATCAAAAACAATTACTTCTGAAACTAACATCTCGTTTGACTGAATTACCATGCTCATTGGATGAGCATGGATCACAAGTCTATCGGCTCCTAAATTTAAGTTTGCTGCGCCACCAGATGATGCCACTCCAGCAGCTGGAACTGAGGTATTACTGTTATTGTAGATCCAAACATTATTGGTTAAAGAATTATCAATCACCATGACAGTCGCGTAATTACTATTACCGATTAGTCCGCAAGGGTTGGTATAGCTGTCGTTAAAATATCCAGCAAAACCACACTGAGTATTATTCGTAGCAAACATTGCTTGTGCATTATTTAGTGTAGTATTGGTACCCTGTCCCATGAGTACCTGCGTACCAGACATGGTGGTAGCTCTCCACACAATAACCATTGTGTAATCATCGTCGCCAGCGCCAATTGGCGTTGTTGTTGTTTGTAGAAAATCTGATGTACTCTCAAATTTTATTGAGGGTAGTCCATTTATTCCGTTTGCGATGTAGACTGGTCGCGCCGCATCTGTTGATTGTGTAAGATTAATTTTATTGAGCGATTGCGGGTTAGAATCGGCCCAAGAAGAAATTTTATCTAAATCACTCGGATTGTTACCATTGGTAGCGCTTGTAACCGCAGTTTCCGAAGTGGTTTCTAGCCACAAAGTCAGATTTGCCATCGATGCTACATCTGAACTTTTTGTAAGAGACCTGCCAGAGGAAAGTTTCATTTCTCCAACCAACCTGCTGCCTTGAGTTACTCCAGCAACTAAAATTCCAATTATTAAAATTACGATCGATAGCTCAATAAGTGAGAATGCTTTGTTTGTTTTCATGATGTGTGATATGTAAATACAGATTCATTCGCGGGACTTCCGGTGGTTTTTTTCTGTTGCCAGGAAAAAACCTAAACCCCGACAAAGTCACTTATGCTAAGCAGCTAAAGCCACTGGAGCAAATTCGAAATTGTCATTAGCAAAGTTATCGTTTGCGTTTACTTTTTTTGAACGGATGCGATGAATTCATCCGAAGATGCATTCACGGCCGGCAGTTTCTCAACCGAGTAAAGTCAATCCCTTTAGCGCATGTCGAAAGCTATTCACCCCCATGTTAGGACTTTTTACAAAATTCGCTTCTGACAATAAGTGGATGGTGAATTGGCGCGCAGAGTCGGGGTGTATTTGACATACACGTAGACTCGAGCACCGAAACAACCGCGCAATTATTGTCAGAAGTTAGAATTTTGTAAAAAGTCCAATGGTGGAGGTGCTGGGTACCGCCCCCAGGTCCATGACGGTTATTGCGAAGAGAGTTTATCACCATGTCCTTCCGCCCTTGCGGGCGAAGGCGGCGCGCAACTTAGGTACGAAAACAATTTTAACAAGTTATTGTTCCCAAGTTTTTTGTTTTTACTTTTTTACTCCCCAAAAAAATTTAGAAAAAAATGTCCAAAACAATCCCTTCCTCCTGCGAATCAAATCCCACAAATCGAAAAAAAGTCATCATTCTTGGATCGGGTCCGAACCGCATTGGACAAGGCATCGAGTTTGACTACACTTGCGTTCACGCCGCATTCGCTTTTAAAGAAAATGACGTGGAAGCAATCATGGTGAATTGCAATCCAGAAACAGTTTCAACTGACTACGACACTTCTGATCGCCTTTATTTCGAGCCACTCACCGCTGAAGACACAATCGAGCTCATCAAAAAAGAAATGACCAATGGCGAATTGCTCGGCGTCAATGTGCAGTTCGGAGGTCAAACCCCACTTAGTCTCGCCAAATTTTTGCAAGACGAGGGTGTGCCAATCATCGGCACCTCACCAGACATGATCGACCTCGCTGAAGATCGCGATCGCTTCAAAAAATTACTGCAAAAACTCGACCTAAACCAGCCACAAAATTACATCGCCTATTCCGCAAAACAGGTTCTTGAACAAGTTAATGAGGTCGGATTTCCGGTTGTTGTTCGACCTTCCTACGTGCTTGGTGGGCGCGGCATGGCAATCGTTTACAATGAATCCTATTTGATGAAATATCTCGTTGAATATGCAGATGTTTTTGAAACCGGACCATTGCTGCTCGATAAATTTTTAACCGATGCAATTGAGGTGGATGTGGACGCGCTGTGCGATGGAGAAGAAGTGTTCGTTGCTGGCATCATGCAACACATTGAAGAAGCCGGCATCCATTCTGGAGATTCTGCCTGTTCAATTCCGCCTTATTCTCTTTCTCAAAAAATGATTGATGAGGTGAAGGTAGCTACGAAAAAACTGGCGCTAGCCTTGAATGTGAAGGGCTTGATGAATGTTCAATATGCCATTCAAGATGAAAGGCTTTTTGTTTTAGAGGTGAATCCAAGGGCATCTCGTACCGTGCCATTCGTGGCTAAAGCAACTGGCATCGCTGTGGCAAAAATCGCCTCGCTAATCATGATTGGGAAAAAACTTTCCGAGTTCAAATTGCAGGAAAAAAAGCTGAATTATTTTGCCGTCAAAGAAGTGGTTTTCCCATTCGCCCGCTTCAGCAATACTGACACAATTTTGGGACCAGAAATGAAATCGACTGGAGAAGTGATGGGGATCGACAAAACCTTCGCCCTAGCCTTCGCCAAAGCTCAAGTTGCAGCTGGAGTAAAACTCACCACCGATGGCTTAGTTTTTCTTTCCGTCAAAGATTCTGACAAAAAATATCTGCCAGAAATTTCCAGAAAATTAATTGAGATCGGATTTAAACTTGTTGCCACTCGCGGCACCGCAAAATTCCTCGCCGAAAATGACATCGCAGTTACAATCGTGAATAAAATTACCGAGGACAAACCTCACGTTGTTGACATGATCGATCGCAAGGAAATTTCCCTCGTCATCAACACCACTGAGGGCGAGCAAGCCACGAAGGACAGCTTTTCAATTCGTCGCACTTCTTTGATGAGAGGCGTGAGCTACACCACCACAATCTCCGGAGCCAAAGCCTTGGTTGATGCCATCGAGGCCTACAAAAATAACGGCTGCAAATTTGAAGTCCGCGCTCTGCAAGATTTGGGATAAAGGAACCTCTGAAAAACCATCTTTTCCGGAAATTTTTTCGTTACCAAATTTTTTCGCGAGCACGTACATCAAGGTACGCTTTCCTGCTCAAAAATTTGTTGCCTAAAAATTTCTCGAAAAATCTAGGTTTTTCAGAGGCTCCTAAAATTTTCTTAGACCCAGATCCCTACTTCAAATTCTTCACAATCTCTTCGACGACTTTTTTAGCATCGCCGAAAATCATTAGCGTGTTGTCCTTGTAGAATAGCTCATTCTCAACTCCGGCGTAGCCCGCTGCCATTGAACGCTTCACAAAGAAAACAGTTTTTGCATGCTCAACATCCAAAATTGGCATGCCGTAAATTGGACTGTCCTTGTCAGTTTTTGCTGCTGGATTAGTGACGTCATTGGCACCAATCACGAAGGCGACATCGGTTGATTTGAACTCGCCGTTAATGTCATCCAACTCGAAAACTTTTTCGTAATCGATGTTGGCTTCGGCGAGTAGAACATTCATGTGACCCGGCATTCTTCCCGCTACTGGATGAATCGCGAATTTCACATTCACACCCGCTTCTTCTAGCAACTTCGTCATTTCCGCAACCGCATGCTGCGCACCTGCAACCGCCATTCCGTAACCAGGAATAATTACCACAGAGGAAGCGCCTTTCATTAAATAAGCGGCATCTTCGGCATTACCTTGCTTGGTTGGTCTTTGCTCCTTCTCCTCCCCAGTAACCGCTTGAACCTGATCGCCAAATCCAGAAAACATCACATTGAGAATTGAGCGATTCATCGCCTTGCACATGATGTAACTGAGGATTGCGCCAGATGCACCAACCAAGGCTCCAGCAATGATGAGAAGTGGATTATTGAGCGTGAAACCGATGCCACTTGCCGCCCATCCCGAATAGGAATTTAGCATGGAGACCACGACCGGCATGTCTGCACCACCAACGGGAGCAATCAGCATGAAGCCGATGAAGAAGGAAAGTAGCGTGAGTAGGATGAATAAAAATTTTGAACCAAAAATAAAAAATGCTAGCAGCACAATTCCCAAGCCAATCGCCACATATTTAGAAGATTTTTTTGGGTCTTTTTTGAAGATGATGAATTTTGATTTCATGTTGCCGTTGAGCTTGAGGAAGGCAACGATGGAGCCGGTGAAGGTGATGGCGCCGATTACTGCACCAATGCCCATTTCGATCAGGCTAGAGAATTTGATGTGATTATCTTCGACTAGATTGAAAGAATTTGGCGACCACAGAGCGCTTGCCGCGATTAGCACTGCAGCCAATCCAACCAAAGAGTGAAAGCCGGCAACAAGTTGTGGCATTGCGGTCATTTTAACTTTTCTGGCGATGTAGGCGCCAATCCCGCCGCCAATCGCGATTGCCACAATGATGGTAAAAACATTTTTAACCTGCGGCAAAAACAGCGTGGTTAGAATCGCTAAACCCATTCCCGCCATGCCAAAATAATTTCCGATGCGCGAAGTTTTTGGCGAGGAAAGTCCGTAGAGCGAAAGAATGAAGAGGGTGGCTGAAACTAGGTAGGAGAAGGCAATGAAGCTGTTCATGATTTGAAGATTTTATTTGGTTTAGGATTTATTTTTAAACCCAGATCCGTCATTGGAAATTTTAGGAGAGTTTAGTTCTGGCTACAAAAGCTGAACCCGCGCCTAGGGCTGCTCTAAGACCACTCGCTTAGAGCCGCATGCGCTCAAGGCAGTTTTTTAAAAAATTACTAATTCCATTTTTTGCAAATCAAACTCTGTAACGCCCTGAATTTAGGGCATCGAGCAAAAAGTCCAATTTTCTACGCGCCGTAGAAAATTCAAAAAACGCGCCAAAATTATGCAGCAAAAAACACCAAAATAATTCAGGGCTAAGGGCGCCTCTGAAAATTAGATTTTTTCGAGAAATTTTGAGGAAAAAAATTGCGCCGAGCGCAGAAAGCTTACTCTGATGTACGTGCCGTGCTGCGCAAATTTATCTGACGATAAAATTACCGAAAAAAGCAATTTTTAGAGACACCCTTAAGAGTAAAATTCTTCGCAGATTTTGATCTCGTCTCGACCATTTTTTACGCGCCGATTGTTGCTGTCTCTCAGACTAAAAATGCAACCGCAATATTCCTGTTTGTAGAATTCTTCGCGCTTGGCGATTTCGTACATTCTTGCGGCACCGCCAGACTTGCGCCAATTGTAGGTCCAATAGGTGATGTCATCGTAATTTTTTGCAGCACGAATTCCGCATTCATTAATTTGATCCATATTTTTCCAACGCGAAATGCCGAGTGACGAAGTGATGATTTTAAAACCATTTTCAGCGGCGTAGAGTGCCGTGCGCTCAAAGCGCATGTCGAAACATTTAGTACAGCGCAATCCGCGCTCCGGCTCCAACTCCAAACCTTTGGCGCGCGCGAACCAATTTTGAACATCGTAATCAGCATCGACGAAGGGAATTTCTAACTTTTCAGCAAAGCGAATATTTTCTTCTTTGCGAATTTCATATTCTTTTTTGGGATGGATATTTGGATTGTAGAAAAAAATCGTGACGTCAATTCCGGACTTTTTCATGCGCTCCATTAAGTCTCCTGCGCAAGGCGCACAGCAGCTATGCATGAGAACGCGATTGTCGGTGGCGTTGGATGGGAGTTGTAATTCCTGCATAATTTTAACTGAATTTTTTGTAAAAATGCCCGAATTGCCAGAGGTAGAGACGATCCGCAAAGGCTTGAAAAGTTTGAGTGGAAAGAAAATCGAGAGAATTTTTCGCTCAGAAAAAAATTACGAACTGCTTCAAACCTTGATTTACAAGGCTTAGACGGTGCAGAGATTTTGAAAATCACTAGAAGAGCTCGTTACTTAATTTTTCAATTCAGCAACGAAAAAAGTCTAATCATTCACTTGGGAATGAGCGGAAAACTCACGCTGAGCAAAACCTTCAATCACCTAAAGCACGACCATTTTGCCTGCAAATTTAACGATGCTTCTTGGTTAATTTTTAACGATCCGCGACGTTTTGGATTCATTGACTTGGTCGAAACTAAAAATTTAGAAAATCATCAAATGCTGGAGAATCTCGGTCCCGAGCCGCTTTCGAAAGATTTTAATTTTGCTTACCTTCGACAAAAACTGCGTGGCAAAAAAATGAACATCAAGACCAGCATGATGGACAATAAAATTGTTGTTGGGGTCGGAAATATTTACATCAACGAGTCGTTGTTCGACTCAAAAATTTTACCACTACGCGAAGCATCAAGCTTGGAAGATTTTGAAATTAAAGCGCTCATCACCTCAATCAAAAAAATCATAAAAAAAGCAATCGCCTTGGGAGGGTCATCAATCTCAGATTACGTTAATGCCAAAGGAGATTCGGGGAATTTCCAAAACTGGTTTAAAGTCTACGGGCGCGCGGGGCAAAAATGTTTGCATTGTAAAAGTTCGATCGAAAGACTCATCCGGAGCGGCCGCTCGAGCTTCTTCTGCCCAACCTGTCCAAATTCTTTACGCCGCACGAGCGGCGCCCCACGTTGTGTGGAACCCCATACCGAATCTGATTAATACGAAAAAAACAGTTCGGCGCCCTTCAATCAGATTCGGTACAATCATGAAAAAAAACTTAGCGTTAATTCTGTCAGTTTTTCTGCTTTTTTCTTGTTCAGAAAATTTTTCTACAAAACCAAAAATTACTGAGGAGCAAGCCTCAAAAGAATTTGTGCAGGGTAGCGAAGATATTCCGCTTTTAGTAGGAATGGATAAAACTTCCGACGAAAGTTTGGGCTTCGATTCTGACTTAGGCAGCATTGCGTCCTCCAACTACTCAACCGAGATTGATCTCCAAAAAGTTAGAAATTTTTATTTAAAAACTTTGCCACAAATGGGTTGGAATCTAGTGCAAAATAACGAGGCAAAATCTGGCTTTAAGCGCGAGAAGGAAAAGTTAGAAATCGAATTCACGAAGCAGTCACCAAAAAATATTGTGAGATTTTTTACTTCCTCGGATCTGTAGGTGGTGATTCGAAATCTAGGCATTGTTAGCTAATTATTTCTTTCGGGATTTTTCGTTAATTTTTAGCGATTTTTTTACAAAATTTTGCCGATGCATTCTACATACCTCAAAAAATTTTGTGAAAAAATGAGCCAAAATTGACGGAAAAGAGCGGAGAAAATAATTAGCTAACAGTGTCTAAGCAAGTAAAGCGGTTTCGGATAAATTTTGCATTGGTCACGCAAGCAGCATATTCAGCATTCGAAAGCCCTAATGACCTCGGAGAAGTTTTAATTTTGAAGTGTGAAAAAATCGCCTTTAGGCGCGATTCATCGAAATAAATTTTCTGCAAATCTTTTTGAATTTTTTTCCAATCCACCTCCGAAGGTGCGCTGATCTCAGCCTTCATTTCAAACTCTTTCCCGCATTGCAGCGCGATTTTTTTTCCAAAAAATTTTTCTAATTTTTTTAGCGAAAATTCGCATTTTTTAACAAGCGGTAGTGCGCAATTTTCCAACAGGTTTTTTTGCAACCTCGCTGAAGTTAATGTCGTCACTGCGATTTGCGCCCCGTGCAAAATTTCCCTGACAATTTTCGGATATTTCATTCCAATTGTGTGGGCAATTAGATGCTCCGATTGACTTGCTGGGTAAGAGCCTCCGGCAATTGTCATCCCCCTCCCAGAAAGTAATAAAATTTCAATTAATAGCTTGAGAAAAGCATCGTCGCGCAAAGAAAAATTCTGAAAATTTTTGGTGAAAAAATTCATTTTTTTTGCGAGTAGTAAGAAGGGTTTTTGATCGAATTCTGTGCCGCAAATTTTGTGGGATAAATACCAGTCAAACCAGCAGGAATAAAAACAAAGACTGTCACCAATGCCAGCCTTTGTAAGCGCCAATGGCGCTGATTGTAAAATTCCTAAATCACAAAAAATTACCAAAGGCAATGTGGCCGGAAGAGTTTTTTTGTGACCAGAAATTGTGATTGAAGCATTTTTGGATGCGTAGCCGTTCATCGATGCAGCTGAGGCGAAAATTACGTAAGGAATTTTTTTCTGCGCCGAGGTAAATTTACACAAATCATTGATGGTGCCGCTTCCAAGACCAATTAGCAGATCACATTTTTTTGTAGCAGCGGCAATTTTTTTTAGATTTTTTTCGTCAGCATGCGGATTTTTTAGCAGTAAAATTTTGTCGATTTTTTTGATAAAATTTTCGTCAAAAAAACGCCGACAATTTTTCCAAATTTTTTCATCACTGACGAATAAAATTTTGCCATCCGCAAAGCCTAATTGAGCAATTAAGCTTTCTGCTTTCACCGCTAGAGCCGTCGCTATTTCTACATTTCCTGACATTAAAACTTGTGGGATAAAAATTGATTTTTATGTTGCCGCGCTCTTCTCGCGCTCCTCGTTGCCGCAGCTTCCTCTCATCAAAATTGCCAAATCAAACTCAACTTAAGCAATGGACAATCTTCAATTATTCCTACTAGTTCTTCAGATAATCATTGCCCTTGCTCTAATAATTTTAGTTCTGTTACAAAAATCAGACGGTGACATTTTGAGCGGCATTGGCGGCGGTTCAGGAGGCTTAAATTCTGCAATGTCTGGCAAGGCTGCGATGAATGCTTTAAGCAAAACCACAATGATTTTAAGCGGCCTTTTCATGCTTAACTGCCTAGTTCTCGCTTCAATTTCGAATGCCTCCAATAAAGCGATTAAAAAGGATTTAGAAAAAATTATCGAGCAACAAGAAAAAATCGAAGGCGCCACAACTCCAACCACTCCAGCCGTTCCCCCAGTAGAATAAGGGTATCTCTAAAAATTGCTTTTTACGGAAATTTTGTCGTTACCAAATTTTTTCGCGAGCACGTACAAGTAGTACGCTTTCCTGCTCAAAAATTCGGATGCCTAAAAATTTCTCGAAAAAATCTAATTTTTAGAGATACCCATAAACCTCTTTCAACATGACAAAAACAACCGCTCTAAACCAAGCGCATCGTAATCAAGGCGCCAAAATGGTGGAGTTCGCTGGCTACGACATGCCAGTTCAATATTCCGATGGCATGCTTAAAGAGCATGAATGGACGCGCTCTGGCAATGTTGGAATTTTTGACGTCTCGCACATGGGGCAATTCATCGCTGAGGGCGTAGAGGTAGTAAAATTTTTATCCCACATCACTCCAACTGATTTTTCTCTCAGCACTCCTGCACTAGCTAAATACACTGTCCTCACTAATGCAGAAGGCGGAATTATCGATGACCTAATCATTACTAAACTTACCGACACAAAATTCTTCATCGTGCTCAATGCCGGCTGCAAAAAAAAGGATATGGAGTGGATTCGCAAAAATTTGCCCGCAGGAATTTCTTTTACAGAACTCTCTGATCGCTCACTAATTGCTGTTCAGGGCGGTAAGGCCGAAGAAGTTTTAAACAGATTTTTGACTGCAGGAAATTTAGCGCAATTGCCTTACATGAATCTCGGCACTTACAAGCTAAAAAATGGCGAGGAAGTTTTTATCAGCCGCACAGGATACACTGGTGAAGATGGTTTTGAGGTTTCGATCAAAAATTCTGCCGTGGAAAAATTTTGGCTAGATTTGTCAGCGCAATCTGAGGT
>CANMEW010000002.1:0-9653 GCA_947496905.1 Rickettsiales bacterium
AAAAACCATCTTTTCCGGAAATTTTTTCGTTACCAAATTTTTTCGCGAGCACGTACATCAAGGTACGCTTTCCTGCTCAAAAATTTGTTGCCTAAAAATTTCTCGAAAAATCTAGGTTTTTCAGAGGCTCCTTTAACACCTCACTGCTGTCCAATTAAATTTCTCGCTGCAGCAAGTGCTTCGTTGCTAATTTTTTCTCCAGAAAGCATTCGTGCAATTTCCTCTTCGCGAGTTTTTTCATCTAATTTTGTGACCGTAGTTTTGATTTTTTCGGCAGCAGAAATTTTGTTAATTTTAAAATGAGTGCCGGCTTTGGAGGCGATTTGCGCTTGGTGAGTTACAACTAGAATTTGCAGATTTCTTGAGAGAATTTTAAGGCGCTTACCCACCGCATCAGCAGTGCTGCCGCCAATGCCGGTGTCGATTTCATCGAAGATCATTGTTGGCACAGATTTCACATCCATCAGCGCAACCTTTAGCGCCAGCATGAAGCGAGAAAGTTCGCCGCCAGAGGCAATTTTGGAGATGTCGTCAAAGGAATTTTTATTGATTGAGGCAGCGAAGCGAACTCTGTTGAAGCCGCTTGGTCCAAATTGCGAAGATTCCAAAAAGTCTGCGACCTCCACCAAAAATTTAGTATTTTCCATCTTCAAAAACTTCAGCTCTTCCTCAACTTTTTTTGCTAAAATCAGCGCTGATTTTTTTCTTTTCTCACTCAGCTCGGAAGAAATTTTTTGATATTCGGAGAATAGCTTTAAGCGCTGAGCATCAAGCTCGAGGAGATTTTTTTCTTCACCAAAAATTAATTTTAATTTTTCTTTTGCGTCAGAAATCACCTGAGGAAGTTCGGCGATTTGAACGTTAAATTTACGCGCCAAGCCGCGAATAAAAAATAATCTTTCCTCGATTTCTTCGAGATTATTTTCTGAGTTTTTGATTTCCCTAATTCTTGCATCAAAGCCTGAAATTGCTGAGTCTAGCTCATCATTCTGGCGGTCAATTTTTTCGCTGAGCCTTTCAAAATTTTCTTTCTCGTCGGGCAAGAAATTGTCGATTACGCTTTGATTGCGAATCAGAATTCTTTGTCCGGAAAGTAATTCTGAGTTAGCTGCAACTAAGTGTGACTTAAAATCGTTTAGAAAATTTAGAATTTTTTCCTTGCCGAGTAGCTGCCCTTTTTGCGTCACCAACTCCTCTTCTTCACCGACCTTCACGTCAGCATCTTCAAGCTCTCTAACCACATGCTCAAAATAATCTCTGTCCTTCTCTGCCTGCTCTTTTTTGGCTCTTAATTCAGAAATTTTTCCGTCAGTTATTTTTAAATTTTCGTAAATTTTTCTGAGGTCGCTGAGGAGATTTTGATTCTGAGAAAATTCATCGAGAATATTGAGATGAGCGCTAGGATTTAGCAGTCCGCGCTGGTCATGTTGACCGTGAATCTCAACCAGAGTCTCGCCAATTTTTGAAAGTAAATTTACGCCAACAGCATTGTCGTTAATGTAAACTTTGCTTGCAGAATTTTCAGAGATTAGCCGGCGGATCCTTACTGAATCAGGGTTTTCAGCGTCGGTTAAATCATTCTCTTTCAAAAGATTTTTGCAGAGTTCATTTTTCGAAACATCGAATTCAGCAAGCACCATCGCCTTATTTTCATCATTTCCAATCAAGCGAAAATTCGAACGAAAGCCAATTGCCAGCCCAAGAGCATCGAGCAAAATTGACTTACCAGATCCAGTCTCACCAGTGAGTACACAAAGGCCGGAGGCAAGTTCAATTTCTGCCTTGTCGATTAAAACAATGTTTTGAATTGAGAGAATTTTTAGCATCGTTGCAGAACAAATTAAAATATTTCGACCATGTTCCAACTCAGTGAGAAGCTACAGGCGGACACTTTTTTTATTTGTGACCTAAAAATTTCGCGCCTGCTTTTGATGAATGACGCAGGCTATCCGTGGCTAATTTTAGTGCCAAGAAGAGCTGATTTACTTGAGTTGATTGACCTTCCTTTCGAAGAGCAAATCGAAGTTCTGAGGGAGGTGAATTTGATTGGAAAGATTTTAAAAGAAAATTTCGGCGCTGAGAAACTCAACATTGCCGCGCTTGGAAACGTTGTTAAACAACTTCACATTCATGTCGTCGGTCGCTTCGCAAGTGATGCAACTTTTCCAAAACCAGTCTGGGGAAATGCGCCAGCTCAGCCTTACGGCGAAAAAGAAATGATGGTCTTCATCAATAAAATAAATTTTGCACTCACAATGGAACAGGAGTTATTCCGAAAAAAATTGATTTACCGCTCAACGCATCGCGGCTGCAAGGAGACCGATTTTCTAATCGGAGAATTTGCAAAAAAATCTCTGCCAGAAATGCAAAATCTGGAAATATTTTCGCAGTTTCTAGAAGAAGATGATTTGAAAATTTACGACTGGATTTTGGGAAAAGCTGAGATGGAAAAAAAATATTTAGAGCTGATTTCTGACATCAGAAATTTTCACGGAATTCTTGCTGGGGACAAAGATCGGCCTCTTCAATCAGATTCGGTATAATGAAAAATTTTTTTTCTCTCACAAAAAAAGAAGCAGAAGAGCAGCTGATGGAATTAGGCGAGAAGCCATTCCGTGCTAAACAAATTTGGAATTGGATTTACGTTCGTGGCGTGAAATCTTTCGAAGAAATGACCAATATTTCGAAAGAGACTCAAAAAAAATTAGCTGAAAATTTTTCTCTAAATCGTCCGGAAATTTCCAAAGACCTAACTTCGTTTGATGGCACTAGAAAGTGGCTGGTAAAATTTTCTGATGGTCGCGAAGTCGAAACTGTTTTTATTCCTGAAGAAACTCGTGGGACGCTCTGCATCTCGTCCCAAGTAGGCTGCACACTCGCTTGCAAATTCTGTCACACTGGAACGCAAACCTTAGTTAGAAATTTAGAATTTTACGAAATCGTGGCACAGGTTATTCTCGCCAAAGATTTAATCTCTAACCAAAAACTCACCAACATCGTATTCATGGGGATGGGTGAGCCATTTTTTAATTACGAAAATGTTGCCAAGGCGGTGAAAATTTTGAATGACGCTGAGGGCTTAAACTTTTCGATGCGGAAAATTACCATCTCGACTTCCGGACTTGTTCCAGAAATTTTACGCTGCGCTGACGAGCTAAAAACAAATTTAGCAATTTCACTTCACGCCACAAATGACGCCCTTCGCACCGAGATCATGGCGATTAATAAAAAATATCCGCTAGCTGAACTTCTTGCCGCTTGCAAAATCTACAATCAAAAAAATCCTAACCAAAAAATCACTTTTGAATATGTGATGCTCAAGGACGTGAATGACCAAGAAATTCATGCGCGCGAGTTAATTAATCTCATCAACAAATTTAACCTAAACGTAAAAATAAATCTGATTCCTTTTAATCCATGGAATGGCTGTAGCTACGATCGCTCAGCTTATGACCGAATTGAAAAATTTCAGAAAATTTTAAAAAATGCCGACCTCATTTCGCCAATCAGAAAAACTCGTGGTGACGATGTTTTGGCTGCCTGCGGTCAATTAAAATCCGAGTCAGAAAGGGTTAAAAAATCTAGTATTATCAAATGAAAGAAGAGCCACAAATTCACAAAACTAGCAAAATTAAAATCTTAGCGAAGGCAACATTGATCGCTTTGTGCATTGTGTTTGTTGTAGCCGGAATCGCCTTTGAAATTGTCAGGTTTATTGCTTTGTGACCAACTTCGAACTCGCCAAATTTGCCGTTGATGAAGAAAAATCTCGTGGGCGACTCCACGCTGAAAAACATGATGATTCAAAATATCGCTCGATCTTTGGTCGCGATCGCGACCGCATCATCAACTCCTCCGCCTTCCGCCGCCTACAACACCAAACTCAAGTTTTTGTTAATCACCAAGGAGACCATTACCGCACACGTTTAACCCACTCTCTCGAGGTGGCGCAAATCGCGCGCTGGATTGCTGGCGCCTTGAAGGTAAATAAAGATTTGGCGGAAATCGTATCATTAGCGCACGACTTGGGTCATGCGCCTTTTGGTCACGCTGGCGAAGATGCCTTAAACGAAAAGATGATCTCATTTGGGGGCTTCTCCCACAATGCTCACGCACTAAAAATCATCACAAAGTTAGAAACACGTTTTATCGAATTTGAGGGGCTAAATTTGTCGTGGGAGATGTTGGAGGGGGTGGTGAAACACAATGGTCCAATTGCTGCCTCCGCAAAATCATCTTTTTCAGAGGCGGCAAGTACTGCATTAGCTGACTGCTACATCAGCGAGTACAACAAGCAGCACGATTTGGATTTGGGAAATTTCTCGTCGCTGGAGTCGCAAATTTCAGCGATTGCCGATGACATCGCCTACAATAATCATGACATCGAGGATGGTCTGCGCGCAAATTTATTTCAGATTGAGGAGCTTTTTTTCCTGCCGGTTGTTGGAGAAATTTACCAAGAAATTTTAGCAGAATATCCAAATATTAAGCGGGAGATGTTAGTTGGAGAAGCCAAGAAACGTCTGACTTTAGCGATGGTTGTCGATGTAATTTCTGCGACGCAAAAAAACCTTTCCGACAATAAAATTGAGAGTGAAACAGATGTGAGAAAAGCGGGGAAATCTTTGGTGCATTTTTCACCGGAAATGGAGTTGGCGCACCAGTCGGTGAAAAAGTTTTTAATGAAGAACATGTACCGTCACCCAACCGTGAATGAGATGACGGAGAGTGCAAAAAAAATCATTGGTGGGTTGTTTGATTCTTACATGAAGTCGCCAAGCCGACTGCTGGAGGAATGCGTTGATGTTGAAGTGAGGCGCGAATTTCGCGATGAAAAAACTTTGGCGATTCTTGTTTCTGACTACATCGCTGGCATGACCGATCGTTACGCGATCAAGGAATTTGAGGTTAATCAAATTTAAACTGCGTTTAAATTTGGTGTTGATAGACTTGCTACGCGCGGAATAAATCCGCGCCTCCGCAATAGATTTTAATTTGCAGAAGATGCTGAATGTTTGAGCGAATCCAAAAAACCTGTAGTAGAAATTTTTCTTACAGCGCTTGTCCTTCGGTTAGTGGTAATCTCTTCTGAGGTAAAAAATATTCTCGACCGATATTCGGACTCCCAACATCCGAGTATCAAGCGCAGCAGGTGCCACCAGCTTGCGGCGTTCACCCAAATAAACCTAGGCTCCTTGAGAAACCAAAAACCCCGCTCAAGGAGCCGTCTATTCCCGATGGTAAGGATGTCCGCCAATAATTGTTGAAGCGCGGTAGAGTTGCTCCGCTAGAAGAGATCGCGCCATTAAATGTGGCAAGGTCATCAGACCAAAAGAAATTTTTAGCGCAGATTTCCCCAAAATTTCTTGCGACAAACCATCCGCCCCACCAATCACAAAAGTTAAATCAGATTCCCCCCTCAGCGCAAAATCAGAAATTAATTTTGCAAAATCCTTGCTCTTAAATTGCCTTCCATTTTCATCGAGAGTAATCAACTTTGACGAGGATTTGAAAGCCTTCATGATCAAAGCCTCTTCGCTTTTTTTAGTCTCATCCACCGAAAGATTCTGCGAGTGCTTTAGTTCCAACTCCTTGAGCTCGACCTTCCATTTCAAACGCTTCAAATAAGTTTCAAACACGGCCCTGTGTGGAGAATTTTCGAATTTTCCAATCGAGATTATTGTGATCTTCATGTGGGCGATTTTTATTTTTATGAGAATTGTAATTTACCCAGGTACCTTCGACCCCATTACTCTCGGACATCTAGACATCATCAAGCGCGCCTCTGAACTTTTTGATCATCTGATCATCGCCGCGGCGAAAGATAATTACAAAAATCCGCTTTTTACTTTGGATGAAAGGGTGGAGTTGATCGAAGAGGAGGTAAGAAATTTAAAAAAAACAGCGCAAATTTCTGTCGAAAAATTCGAAGGATTATTGATCAATTTCGCGAATAAAAAAAATGCGAAAATTATTGTTCGTGGTCTGCGGGCGGTGTCTGACTTCGAATATGAATTCCAAATGTTTGGCATGAATGCGAAACTCGACCCCTCAATTCAAACTATTTTTCTTCCGGCATCAGAGACCAATCATTTCATCGCTTCAAAACTGGTGAAAGAGGTGGCGAAGCTTGGCGGTAATATTTCAAAATTTGTTTCCAAAAATGTTGCAAAAAAGCTGCAGCAAAAATTGAAAACATCTCAATGAAGTTAGTGAGAGATAAAATTTTAATCCTTGCTGATGACAGACCCGGCACGGTCTCACAAAGTATCGGTCTCGCTGAGGAAATTGGTTTCGAATATGAAATCATCAAACTCGCCTACGGTTTTTTTTCATTCCTACCAAACTGCCTTTTAGGCAATTCTCTTCTACAACTTTCATCGCAAAGTAGAAGAGAAATCAAAACTCTGAATTACTTCCCAAGCCTTGTGATTTCTGCCGGCAGAAGATCAGCACCAATTGCATTTCATTTAAAAAATCACTCCAGTTACCAAACCAAAATCGTGCAAATAATGAATCCAAATTTGGATTTCAGAAAGTTCGATTTCGTAATTCTTCCAAAGCATGACGAGATTGACGAGAGTAACTTTCCCAATCTCATCACCACGATCGGCGCGCTGACAAAAATTAACAAAAATATTATTTTGTCGGAGTCGGAAAAATTCTCTTCTTGGTTTCAAAATATTGCCGGAACAAAAATCGCTCTTCTTGTCGGTGGCTCTTCAAAAAAAACAAAATTTGAAAAAGATTCGGCGCTAAATCTCGCAAGAATTACTTCCGAAATTGCAAAAAATATGGGGGCGACGGTTTTGGTTTCAACTAGCCCCAGAACCAATTACGAGCTTGCGGAGACATTGAAGCTAAATCTGAAATGCGATTTTAAATTTTTCGATTGGAAGAAAATGGGCGGTGAAAATCCTTATTTGGCAATTCTCGGTTACGCTGATTTTTTCATCATCACTGGTGATTCCGTCTCGATGATTTCCGAATGTTGCTCAACGGGAAAGTCAGTTTACATTTTTGACGAACAAAAAATTTCCTCCGAAAAACATCGCCGTTTTCACAAAAATTTATTCGAAGAAAATTACGCCAAAAAATTATTCAAAAATTCCTTCGAGCTCGAAAATTTTTCACCCAGCAAACTACAAGAAACCAAGCGAGTAGCGGACATGATCCGCTCAAAGGCCTTTATCCAAACCCATTCAAGCTGAAGAAGCCGAATGGGTGTATTTCTTTACGCCGCACGGGCGGCGCCCCAC
Source organism: Rickettsiales bacterium (assembly GCA_947496905.1). GTDB lineage: Bacteria > Pseudomonadota > Alphaproteobacteria > Rickettsiales > UBA1997 > UBA2645. The sequence goes on from CANMEW010000002.1 coordinate 7,260, forward strand.
ATTCGTGGGGAACCCCAATACCGAATCAGATTCGGTATAAAATAATTTTTAGTGTTCATCAATAGCCTTCTCCAACAGATCAATCGCAAAAAATTCCTCTCGGTAACCTCCCTTCTTCTGCTCGCGCTTTTTTCCTCCTGTAGCGACCAAGGCTGCATCGATGCCGATGATTTTGGTGAATATGAATCGCAAACCATCGAGGTCACAGCAAATGGCAATCAGTCAAGTTGCTCATATGACTCATCCAAGCCGCTTGATGACGCATCTCAAGGTGGCGGGGTGCAATCATGCTTCACCTCTGGCAGTACCTCGGTAACCAATGAAAACGGTGGGACTGTTAATAATGATGGCGAGAAAGGTTGCTTGGGCTTCCAAGAGGGTCCAGACAGAACGCTCTGTGTTAGCAACTGCGTTCAAATATGTAGTGAATCCACTTCATCCGGAGGTGGTGCGGAGCCATTTTGGGAGGCGACTGACAAAAAAGAGGATGGAAGAAATTTCGGTGTAACAATTCGTCCCGGTTCGGAAATAATTATTAAAGCCATTGGCTCGATTAATCTGGGAGAGGCAAAGCAGATTGATGCCTTCATCGATGCGATAAAATATTCGCCGCATAGTAGATCTGTTGATAACGCCAATAACACTTTCATCGATGTTGTTGGCGGAAAAACCCTGTCTCTGCAATTTAGTGGGAAATGGCAAGACGGAGCTACTAGCCCGAAGTACTCCACAACAGGAACAAATACTGCAGAAGTTATTAACGGCGCACGCAGAGCGGTAGCCTACCTCATCCCACATCCAAATGGCTACGACTTTAGCTCCTCAGCAACTGATGAAAAATCTGGTTCGAAAGGCGTTCCCCTCTTGCCAGACATGGCGGCGTGGCAATGCGCTTATTCTGGCACCGACCCAAAACAATCGAACTGCAGCAATAAGCCAACGGGTTACACAAGTAATGGTTACATCGCTGTTAATGACACATTGGCAGCATCTGCATTTCCAATTTCGTCAGCAATTCCACCCACAAATTCAACCCTGACCTTTGGCGGAATGATCAGATGGGATGGGGATGGAGTAAGTAGTGGAAATGATGATCCATTTATTGGCGTGAGTTTTAACGGAAATGGAGATCTTTCGTCTGGAACTCTACCAGCAGCCAACAAAGGAAGGATGGTTGGCGTCGAAGCTGGCAATAATGAGGGTGTCAACATCGCTAACCCATATTCTGACGCAGCTGTTAAAGTTTCGTTTAAGAGTTTGAGTGGTACTAACTGCACAATGGCTGCAATTGACAAGAAGTTTGTAGTTAATGGTTCTGCCAAAGATGTTAATGCAAACTGGCTTGGAGATAGTTTTTTTTTAGAGCCGGGGTTAAGTCTCTCGGTTAAAGTTACTAAACTAACGATTACTGGTCACAATTGCGGCAAGGCAATCGCCGCAAGGTTTGACAAGCTTCACGAAATAAAAATAGGTCAGTCGGGCTTTGTGCGCTTCGCAATGCTTGGTAATACCGGCGCCTCAGGAAGCTGCACCATTAACGCTAGGATTCTTAATCCAGCTCCAGCTGATGTCGCTGATCGCTACGAATATGAAGATTTTTCAACTAGTCTCGTAGATCCTCTAAGAAGTCTCTTAGTTGGTGTTTACAGCAGCTCTACCAGTCCAGCCACAATATTCCTCCGCAAAGGTCAGGTAATTCGTTTTGCGCCGGATAGTTGGAATGGAATATGGACTGCTGCCGCAGGTTTAAGTAGGCAATGCGGCATCGGCATGGCGATGATTGTTGAGCCTCGCCCAGCTTTACTTTGTAAGGGGCAGAGACCTGAATATGTGGATAATTCGGACTGTGTTCAGGACTATGAAGGATCAACATTAATTGGCTGCAAACCAAGGGGTGATGAGTGTTTGCAAGAAGATAATAACTATTGCCCAACTGTTGGTTGCCAGCAAACTGTGACATGCTCTACCGATGGGATGGCTGATGATTTTAAAAAAGAAGACTGCTCATTATCTGGTGAGCCATCACAAGGCAGCGCAATATGTCCAACTCACACATTTCCAGAAACAAGAGGTACATGTAATGCATGTTCAGGTGCCAAACTATTAGCCTCAGAGAAGTCGGCAAAAATTTCGGTTAGCAACGTAGACCAATGTTACGACTTAGAAAATTACACGGGGAGGGTGTCTGACATTCCATTAAGCCCAGACACTAACTTTACTGGCAAAGGAGCAGTAAAACTCGGAAGCTTCAATGGTAGCTACGGAAATTTTTCATCATTCTCGCCAGTGACTGATGATAATGGCGCTGTAGTTATGGATGGCACTTACAACCTACTACAAGCAAGAAGTCCGCCGACATTTTTTCGGAGCGGAAGGCTGCGCTTTCTGATGCTT
>CANMEW010000002.1:9663-28474 GCA_947496905.1 Rickettsiales bacterium
GATGGCACTGATTTTAATAATACTCCAACAACTGACATCAACGGAGCTGTAAGTGCTTACACTGACAATACCAACGGTGAGCGCGGTTTCAAAATCCATCTCAACGGACAGCTCGAATTCAGAAATGGTCAATGGCTGCAGGCAAGAATTTGCCCAGCAAATGATGCTGGCGTAAGTGGCGGGGATACTTGCATTACCACTAATCCATCCAAACTTGCTGGCACCCCAACCATAATTGACATTAATGCTCCAACGGATGGCGGTAGTTCGCCACCAAACATTACCAGTGATTACAAATTCGACAGCTATGGCAAGCTCGAAAGAACCGCCGTCTCAGACTCTGAAGATTGCAAACTTGATACTCATGGCATCGCTACCGCACCGGGCTCTAAATTTTACTGCCACATTTACGAATATCACGCTCCTGGATATGAATACCAAGATACCGCTGATGCAAAAATAAAGAAAATCAAACTCACCTTTAAAATTCTCGATCCAGAAAAGCCTAATTGCGTGATTTTAACCGGCGCAACAAGTACGTCTGGCGATGGTGTAAAAACTAAAAATGCGCATTACGATTCTTTAACGTCATCTAACACTGGTGCAACATGCACCGCTGAAGAAGCAAGCAGCAACCCACCTTCCTGCAAAAAACAATTTATCTGCGCCAATAAATATGCCAACAATAGCGGAAAATATTACGTTTCGGTTAAGGTAAAAACTAATGATAAAGCCATAGGACCAATTAAACTTCCCAACTTCAACGTTTCCAGCATTGTTGGCGGAGTTATTGCACCAATTATTGAAACGATGGATGGTCCAAAAAAAGTGTGTAATGCGTCTGGTGACGCCACAGGAAAATTAGACGGAATAAAAAACAGCTCTGGAGCCTGTGTAGTTGCGCCAACTGGGCAGGCGGAAAGGATTTACAAACTTCTAATTGCCGATCCGAAATACCAAGCAATTCTAAATATGTGTCTGGTGGTGATGTTCACCTTCTACGGCATGGGCTATTTAATGGGGGTGAGCGAATTAAAACATTCCGAGATCGTCAATCGCGTCGTTAAAATTGGCGTAATTTATCTTTTTGTTGGCGAGCAAGGTTGGGATTGGTTTAATAGCATCGTGGTTAGATTTTTTAAGGAGGGCACGGACTACCTCGCTTTCATGATGGCATCATCTTTTGACAGTTCTCAGGAACTTGCTGACGCAATTGCCAATGTCGATTTCTACGACAAATCAATCCTCTTCAGCAGCGTCGATAAAGTCTTTAGCATGTTCTTCTCTACAGCTGTGCAGAAAAAGATCTACGCACTTCTGTTTGCTAGTATTTTTGGTTGGGCTTATTTGCTGATCATCTATTGCAGCTTCATGCTCTACGTCTACGCCGTTGCGAATGCCGTTCTTCTCTATCTCACCGCACAAGTTTTCATGTCGATCCTATTCACATTGGGTCCAATATTCCTCATCTTCATACTATTTGGTCACACCAAGGACATGTTCGACAATTGGCTGAAGTCAATCATCGGATTCTCTCTGCAGCAAATATTCCTCCTTACCACCCTCTCATTCTTCAACATGCTGATGTACGAGGTCATTAAGATGTCCCTTGGCTACAAAATTTGCTGGGGAGATGTTTGGGTGATCAACATCGTCACTCCAATCACTTTATTGCAGTCATGGAAAATCGCTTCCTTGCCATCCTCTTCAGAAACTGGAGTTGGAAATATTGGCAATCCGGAAGGAATACCATCGCTATTTTCAATTTTATTCATCTGGGTAATTGCCTCGCTAATGGGCAAATTCATTAGCTTCATGACTGATCTTGCCGCCTCAATGAGTGGTGGCCTGCAAGCAAGTGCCTTGGGCAAGGGCTTACAAGATGCAGCTAAAGATATGCAGAAAAGGGCTGGGGCTTATTATGATAAGGCTTGGAATAAATTGGGTGGTGCAAAAAGAATGAAAGAGCTTGATCGAGATTTATTCGATCATGGAGCACTTGCTGACAAGGAGCGTGTGGCACGGCGAAGAGTAAATAAAGCGGATTCTGTAAAAAGAGCGATATTAGCAAAATCGGGAGACAAGGCCATGAGTGATTATAAAAAAGACAATGCTGTGGCACTTGCGGGAATGAGTAAGGATGAGCAAAGAAAGAAACTTTCTGAAGTTAAAAATGCCGCGATGGATGCGAAGGGTAAGGATTTAGGTTTAAGTACTGATCAAATAAAGGCGTTAAAAGAAGGCAAAGGCTTCAAAAGCGAAGCGCAAACACTTGGTGGAGCTGCATTTGATGCTCTAAAGCAAAGCGCTAGTAGGGGAGGTGCTTTGAAAAAATCTCTGAATGAGGAAAAAGTCAGTACGAAATTTTCTTCCGGCGAAGCGGCATCTGTCATGAAAAAAATGACCTCAGCCGAAAGGGAAAAATTCGTTGAATCCGCAGCTAAAGGTGACGTTAAGGTTGGAAGAAGTGCGGCGCAGAATGTGGCCTCCTCTGCAGCCTCTGCAGGTAAAGCTGTAAAAGAGTCTGCGACAGCGGCAATTGCATCTGGCGCGTTAAAAGAATTCCAAGAAGCCAAAGGTATGGGTGGAAAAGCTTTAGCGGCCGGTAAAGCTTTAGCTATTATTCCAGGTGTTGCTCTAGTTGCTACTGCAGAAGCAGCCTCTGGTCTAGCTGTTAGTGCCGCAAAATCTGTTGATGAGGTCGCTAGGAATAAAGTCGCTAGGAATAAAGCTTACGATGAGGCTGCTAAACAATTAGAAAAAACTGGCGAAATATCGAAAATGCAATTCGGCACAGGCTGGGCAAGAGATGGCAAGGAGAAAGATTTAATCAGAGCAAAAGTTAAGGAAAATGCCAAGGAAAGTAAGGCGCGTGTTAAGCAGGCTGATACAAGAGTTGTTGCTGGGTTAAAAGCGATAACTGAAGAACAAAATAAAATTGACAAGGTTAATGAGTCTGGCGCTGGAATGATGAGTAGATTAGGAGACAGAACCGCCGCTACATTAGATAGAGTCAAAGCTGAACTTGCTCCGTCGGAGAGCGTCATTTCTAACACTGCGAAGGATGTTGATGACAAAACGCAATCTAGAATTAAAGAAGACTTAGGTAAGGCTCAGGCCGCAGAGGAAGCTCTGAAGAAGAATCGCGTCACGGTAGCTGAGAGTGTAAAAGAAAATAAGAAAGCCTTGGATGACTACGATGCCAAGCCCGTCAAAGATAAGGATGCAGCAGTTAGTAAGGCTCAAGGAGAATATGAGGAGGCTGTGAAAAGAAATGCGCCCGCTGCTGATGTAAAGAAGCTTCGTGGCAATTTAGAAGAGGCGAAGAAACAAGATGCTACGCGCCAAGGTCTAAAAGATGAGTATGACAAAAATACCGTAGGTCTGCAAAGGCATGATGACGCAATTAAAAATGTCGGAAAGAAAATTGCTAAATTAAAAGAAAAGGAGGGAGGTTCCAAACTTCCTTCAGACGACGTTAGCACAACACTACCATTTGCCGCTCCAGCTCCAGCTCCAGTTAAGGAAGTGCAGAATGCCAAAGCGCCAAAAGAAATAAGTTCCGCAAGACATGATAATGATGCCTTTGTTGGTAAGAAGGGGGGAGTAAGGGGATCTGGGGGTGTGCCTCAGCATCTTAAAGATAAAAAGAGCGAAAGGAGTAGTTCTACAGGTAGTACAGAGTCTACACCTACCAGTGATGCTGCAATGTCAAAACAAGAATCTTTGACACCATCACCGGAGACAAATGGATCAGATATGCGTGAAATTGAAGAGCGGGGCCGCCGGATAGAAAAGTCGGAGCAAGAGAAGGCTGCTCAAGGGAATAAAGAAGTACCTAAAGAACAGAATGATCAAGAACAGAATGATCCTCAAGAGAATGCAGAATGATCCTCTAAGACTGCTGAAAAAGCGCATGAAAGAAAAGAGTGATCACCGCAATGAAGAGGACTAATAAAAGACTCTGGAATGACTCCCTAAATCGTCGCTCTAATCTTAAGATTTTTAATTCTCTTCTCCATCTCGGGGCGGAAATTTTTGATGAGTCCTTGCACTGGCCAAGCTGCAGCATCCCCTAAAGCGCAAATTGTGTGACCTTCAATTTGTTTAGTTAAATCGTAAAGTTGGTCAATCTCCTCTATTCTCGCCTTACCTTCCACCATGCGATCCATGATGCGCATCATCCATCCAGTTCCCTCGCGACAAGGTGTGCATTGTCCGCAAGACTCATGCTTGTAAAAATGCGAAAGTCGTGCGATCGCCGCAATTACATCAGTTGACTTATCCATCACAATTACACCTGCAGTGCCAAGACCAGAGCCCGCTGCGCGCAGTGAGTCGAAATCCATCAAAACATTGTCGCAAATTTCTTTGTTAAGCATTGGAACTGACGATCCTCCCGGAATGACGGCAAGTAAATTGTCCCAACCGCCGCGAACTCCGCCAGCATGTTTCTCGATTAATTCGCGCAGAGAAATTCCCATTTCCTCTTCCACGTTACAGGGTTTGTTGACGTGGCCAGAGATACAAAAAATTTTAGTGCCGGTATTTTTTTCACGACCAATGCCTGCAAACCAAGCAGCTCCACGACGAAGAATTTCTGGAATGACGGCGATTGACTCAACATTGTTGATGACGGTTGGACAGCCGTAAAGCCCGATTAGCGCTGGGAACGGCGGCTTAAGACGGGGCTGACCTTTATTTCCTTCCAGACTTTCCAACAAGGCGGTTTCTTCGCCGCAAATGTAGGCGCCTGCTCCGCGATGGATGTAGATGTCTAAATCCCAACCAGAGTCGCAGGCATTTTTACCAATTAATTTTGCATCGTAAGCCTCGTCAATTGCGCGTTGCAGCGTGACAGATTCGTTGTAATATTCGCCGCGAATGTAGATGTAGCAGACATTGGCATTGATGGCACGAGCGGCAATTAAGCATCCTTCCAAAAGTTTGTGAGGATCGTTACGTAAAATGTCGCGATCCTTGCAAGTTCCCGGCTCAGACTCATCGGCGTTAATCACCAAGTAATGCGGTTTCTCGCTAGCAAGTGGCGGAACTAGGGGGTGCACATTCCCCCTATTTAGGGGGAGGTTCTGCGTTTGCTGCGAAGCAGCAAGTGGCGGAACTAGGGGGTACAAATCCACCTTCTTCTTCGGCACGAATGACCATTTCATTCCAGTTGGAAAGCCCGCGCCACCGCGACCGCGCAAACCAGAATCCTTAACTTGTTGAATCAGCCATTCCGCACCATGGTCGAGAAATTTTTTGGTTTGATTCCAGTCGCCTCTTTTTTTAGCAGCTTCCAAATTTGACGATTCGTAGCCGTAAAGATTGGTAAAGATTTTATCTTGTTCCTTGAGCATTTTTCTAAATTTTTGGGGATTTTTTTGGATAGGCGGAAGGCGCGCAAACTATGGGTCACTTCAGCAAAATCAATTGCTAAAAAAAAGGAACCTCTGCAAAACCATCTTTTTCGGTAATTTTGTCGTCAGATAAATTTGCGTAGCACAGCACGTACATCAGAGTACGCTTTCCTGCTCACAAATTTTCTTCCTCAAAATTCCTCGAAAAATCTAGGTTTTTCAGAGGTTCCAAAACTTCAAAAATAGGATCCGCGAAAATTTTTTGAATCTCCATCGCACCTCTCCCACCCAATAAAATCAAGTGCCTCAGCTAGTTTTAAATTCTTTACGCCGCACTAGCGGCGCCCCACATTCGTGGAGAACCCCAATGCCAAATCTGATCAAAAAAAATCCTGCATGTTGAATCATTTTTGGCATAAAGTCTCAAAAATAATTTTATTTTTTTCGCTAGTTTTCCTCTCACTTTCTTGTACCCAAGGTAAAATCGATCCATTCGAAAGAACCACAGGACTTAGCCGTTCTGAGATCGAAAAAACCATGATGAGAAACAGTAAAGAAGAAAAGCTGAGAAAAGTTGAAAAGGCTCAAGATGAAGCGCCAATTCCAAGTATCTCCAAATTAATCATGTCACCTCCTCCGCCAGCAATTGGTGGGGACAAAACAATTTCCTTTTCAGTCACCGATCAAGTACCGTTGAAAGATGTTCTAATTGAGCTTGGTCGCGTTGCAAAAATTGATGTCGATCTTGATCCAGCAATTTCCGGCGGCGTAATCATCAACGCTAAAAATCGTCCGCTAAAAGAAGTAATCGACCGCATCTCATCTCTCGGCGGCCTTCGCTATTCCTACATCAATGGTGTTTTGCATTTCGAGCGCGACGCGCCTTACATGAAAAATTATTTCGTCGACTACCTCACGGACGGCACTGTTTGGGCCGATGTTGAATCTAATCTTACCGCTATTCTTTCATCTTCAGAGACATCTTCTTCCTCAGGTGAATCATCCTCCGGTGCCGCGTCTTTTTCCTCCAATAAATCTGCCGGCATCATCTCGCTTTACGCAACAGACAAGCAGCACCAAGCAGCCGAAAGCTATTTGGCAGATGTTGAAAAATATGCTTCGGCGCAGGTTTTAATTGAGGCAAAGGTTGTTGAGGTGCTGTTATCCGATGAATTTAAGTCAGGAATTGACTGGTCTTGGAAAAGCCTTAATACCTCTGCTGACCTCCCAGAGATAAATTTTCCTAACACTTTTAAGCTTCCTCAGGTTAATGGCGCTGATGTTGCCGCACCTATTAATTTTAATTTAACCAAGCGTTTATTTGGCGGAACCATTGAAGCGGCGATTAGTGCAATTGAAAAATTTGGCACCACAAAAACTCTTTCTAGTCCACGAATTCACGCCATGAATAACCAAAAAGCTGACCTCAATTTCGGCGATAAATTAATTTATTTTAAAGTAGAGTCGACAGTCACTCCATCAACAACTCCGGGTGGTCAACCAACTGTTGCAACCACCTCTACAAAGCAAGAAGAGAATGTTGGAATTCAGCTTTCAATTACACCATCGATCAGCTTAAAAACCAACGAGATCACGATGAATATTTCGCCAAAATTATCCGCAAAAACCTCAGAAGTTACGGATCCAGTAAACCCACTAAATAAAGTTCCAGTGATTCAAAGTCGCGACATCAACACGATCGCAAAAATACAAAGCGGGAACATCATTGTAATTGGCGGCTTAATGAAAGAGAGTGGTGCGAATGCTGATACTGGCGTTCCTATTTTATCACGAATACCAATTTTAGGATGGCTGTTTCGCTATTCTTCCAAAGAATCAACCATCACAGAAACAGTGATTTTCATCAAAGCTACCATCGTCAATAGTGGCACTCCGGCAAATAAAGTTGATCGTAATTTCCAAGAGAAATTCGACTCCAATAAACGTCGTTACTTCGAGTAAAAATCCCCCGACTCCCATGAAATCCATCCTCAAATACATCTTAAAAAATGGTCTGCGCGACCGCCTCTACCTTGGCCTCTTCATCACCTTAGCGGTCTCTTTTTCGATTTCGATTTTTCTCGGTAGCACCGCATTAATCGAGCAACAGCAAATGACCTCGGCCTACATTGCCGGCTCATCGCGCGCAATTCTGGCAATCGGCATGATTTTATTTGTGTGCCTAAGTGTTGGCCGCGCCTTTGAGAACAAAGAAGTTGAATTCATTCTCTCGAAAGCAATCTCGCGTGAACAATTTATTTTGGGCTATTTGGCAGGATTTTTTCTCGCCGCTTTTTTGATTTTTATTCCGCTCGTCAGCGCCATTTTAATCGTCACTCAATCCAATAAATTCGGGCTCTTAATTTGGTCAGCTAGCTTACTTTCTGAACTTCTAATCGTGATTTCTTTTTCGCTTTTGGCCTCGTTAATCCTAAAAAATTCTTTCTCCGCAATCCTCGCCTGCTTTGCCTTTTACATTATTTCACGCCTGATGGGAATGTTCGTAATGGCAATCGAACTGCCGCAAAATCTTTTAGAAGCTAAAAATCATTTTCTTGCGACGGGCTTAAAAATTCTCTCCGCTCTTTTTCCGCGACTTGATCTTTTTGGTCAAAGCGAGTGGCTAACCTACGGCGTTACTGACTTCACGAATTTGAAAATCATCGCCCTACAATCACTGATCTACATCCCCCTCATGATCTTCATGTCCTTCCACGATTTTAAAAAAAAGCAGTTTTAAAAAATTAAAAATTCTGCTTACACATGGGTTACAAAATTTTTTACCACAGCAATTCACACAAAATTTTTCTCTGGCTTTTTCTTGCCACCTTTGTCGGTCAGATTTTTTTCTGGAAAACAACCGAAAAGTTCAGATCCCACTTCGACATCGTCCCACCTGCCCCAAATAAATATCTCATCTCTGCGCTTTCACTTGGTGACAAGGAATTTTTATTCCGCGTTTTAGCCACTCGTTTGCAAAATTCTGGCGATGTTTTTGCCGGATTTCTCGCCTTAAAAAAATATGATTATTCCCGCGTCTACCAATGGATGACAATGCTCGACACCCTTAATAGTAAATCACATTTTGTCCCATCTCTTGCCAGCTACTACTACGCTCAAACCCAAAAAACTGAGGACACTCGCTACATAATCGATTACCTTGACGAGCATTCGTCGAAAAATATTGATGCCAATTGGTGGTGGCTTTTTCAGGCCGTTTACATCGCAAAAAATAATCTCCACGACATGCCTCGCGCTTTGGAATTAGCGCAAAAGCTAGCACAAAATAATGCAGAAAACGCACCGTTTTGGACTAAGCAAATGCCGGCTTTCATCAGTGAGGAAATGGGTGATGGCTGCATGGCTTTCACCGTCATCGGAAAATTAATCAAAGAAAGTGAAAGTGGCGAACGTCAAATCAAGCCAGAGGAAATGAACTTCATGCGGCATTTCATTAAGGAGCGCTTGGCAAAATTGCAGAATCAGAAATTTGATCCACGCCGATGCAAATGAAGATATGCCAGAGCTACTCGAAACCTGAACTTCTCAGCTCTGGTATGCGGGGTTACCCACAAGGTGGGGCGCCGCTCATGCGGCGTAAAAATAAAAAAATATGCCAGAGTCCAAAGGACTTTGGCATAGAGCTGCGAAAAATTGTGAAAATTGCGCTTGAAGAAGATTGTGCTTTTGACGACATCACCTCCGATTTAACTATTCCCCAAAATACCATTCTGTCCTTTGAAATCAACCCTCGCGAAGAAATTATTTTTTGTGGGCAAGATGTGATTCTGGAAGTTTTCTCTCAGCTAAAAAAATCAAAAAAATTCGAAAATTCCGCACTTGATTTGGAAATTTTAGTCGCGGATGGAAATGCATTAAAGGCTTTTCAGGCAATAGCTCGTGGCAGAGGTGATGCAAAATTAATTTTCGCTGGCGAGAGGGTGATTCTTAATTTGATTCAGCATTTAAGCGGAGTTGCAACCATCACCAATCAATTCGTTCAGAAATTAAACAACGAAAAAATTAAAATTTTAGACACGCGAAAAACTTTGCCGGGGCTGCGGCACCTACAAAAACATGCGGTTGAAATGGGTGGCGGAAAAAATCATCGCATGAATTTATCCGACATGATTCTGATCAAAGACAATCACATCGCTGCTGCTGGAGGTGTTGTGGAGGCATTGGAGCTCGCGGAAAAAACAACTAGAAAGATCGTAGCAGAACTTGAGTGCGACAATTTTGAGCAGGTCACGAAAGCGCTGGAGCTGCGTCCAGATGTCATCATGCTCGACAATATGAGTCCGACAGAAATTAAAAAATGTGCGGCGCTGATTCGTGAAAATTCTGGAGGGGAAGTAAAAATAGAAATTTCTGGCGGGGTAAATTTAACCAACATCAAAAGCTTTTCAGCTCTTGATGTTGATTTCATTTCGATTGGCTCTCTGACTCACTCTGTGAGAGCCGTGGATATTGGATTAGATATTTGCTCGCGAGCACGTACATAAAAGGTACGCTTTCCTGCTCGCAAATTTTCTTCCTAAAAATTTCTCGAAATCTAGGTTTTTCATAGGTTCCCTAAATCTGCGCCAACAACGATTCTATCTCCTTAGTTTTTTTATAGATTCCGTAATCCTTTGCCTTTTTTGATAGTAGTGATTTCTGCATTCCTAATTCATCTGCATGCTTAAGATTTTTGATGTTGGCATCAATCGCCATTTCAATTCTTTCAGATTCGCCCTCTTCATAAACGGTGTAAAATAGACGCTTTCCCCTATATTTTTGTCTGTCACACCCCAGATGACTTAGGTTATTTTCATCAAAACCGAATCCGAAGAAAAATACCTTCTTTGCATCTGACAGAGCGCTACTTGCTACCTGTATGTGCTTCAGATTGTTATCTTGATGCTTATCTCCCCCAATCACTTTGATTCCTTTTGCCAAGTCTGAGATTCGAGAATAGTTATAGCCATTCTGTTTGAATGATCCGAAATCCTGATCGGATCTTGTGACAAAAGATTGCACCATCTCTTCTTCATAAATTCTCTTTAGAGCATCATCTTTTTCCCATTCAAATCTACCGAGCTTACCATAAATGTGCACTATCTTTAAGCTTCTCTTGAACTCTTCTAAAGCCTTTCCCCACTCATCTTCTCCCCTGCAAAACTGATCCAGATAATATTCAAAAACCAAATCGTAATTAAACGTAATTATCGTCAGATTTTGCGCGATAAAACTTAAATCTTCCGGCTTTTTTACTTTCTGCAACAACCTCGCAAGCAAGGATCCGATCCAGTCGCGCTCTTTCTCATTAAATCCATTTTTCATTATCTTTTCCTGAGCTTCCCATTCTTTGCTCAAAATCTCTCGAGCAATAAAATTTTTTCCTAGGGTCCGATAGGCGGTGTAGTTTCTTAAAAAATAATCGATTTGGGATTTTCTGTAGAACTTTAGTCCACTAAAGAACTCTTTTAAGAGCGTGGATTCATCAGCTCGCACGTAACTTTCTGAGTGATTTTGTTGTATTGCGGTTACCCCCATTTCACGAAGAAGATCATCATTATTATTAAATCTAAAAATTTCTTTGTTGCCAATCCGTGCACCTTCAGATGCGACGAACAGCAAACCGTTTTCGCGATTGAGAATATCACTTATAAGATCATTTCCCGTTGGAAACCCGTAAGGATGACTACCTCCGGCTCCAATCACGATTACTGTTTTTTCTATAATCTCAGACATATTTTGTTCGTTAATTTTTAGGGTATATCATCTAGACCTAAACGTCGAAATTTACCCAGATCCGTCATTAGATTTTAGACAAAATTTCGCTAGGAGCAGTTAGAAATTTTGACGAAAAAAATTCTAAGAATTTCTTTAGAAAACATAGCTGAGAAGCTTGTTAATACTAGCTTCATTCCTAATGACCGTCATTAGAGAATTTGTTCTAATGACGGATTTGAGTTCAAGTCAATGGAGAAAATTTTATCTTATCATCTGGTCAAAATAGCTCGCGATCTGAGGTGAAAAATTTAAAGACACGCTCTACGATCTCTCAATTCAAAATTCCTGATTTGCCCCTTTATGACCAGCAAAATTTCCGCTTTTTCATTTTTATTTAACAGCGTCCGGCCTTTTAAATTTTACCTCGGACTGCACATTTTCGTCGTCATTTACAACGCGATCGACCTCTCGCTTTGGCCATTTGTTTCAAAGCTTTTAATCAACAAATTAGCTGCAACCGCTCCCGAAAAAGTCATTTCAGAAACTTGGAAAATTGCACTGCTACTGATTATTCTCACCATTCTACCCGGATTCATCTGGCGGCTCTGCGACTATTCCTGGGCAAAAATGGTTCCGCTGATGAAGAAAAAAATTACTGTGGAGTCAATGTCCTACGCGATGAAACATTCGCACAGTTTTTTTCAAAACAGTTTTTCTGGCTCTCTCACCAATAAAATCCGCGATCTTACCAGTTGTTCTCCAAAATTAATTGAGACCATCTTCTACTCCTTCCTCAACGTAATTCTCAGTTTGTTTGTTGCCTTCTTCGCACTTTTCTCGATTCACAAAGCCTTTGCTTTTGGATTAATTATTTGGGCAATTTTATTCATTTTGATGGCGCTAAAAGCCGCTCGGCTCACCAACAGAATGTCACTCAATGTTGCAACTCAACAAACCAGAATAATGGGAAATATTGCCGATGTTTTGAGCAATATCGCCAACGTAAAATTCTTCGCCAATTCCTCCTTCGAAGAAAAAAAAATCGCCTCGCTGCAAAATAAATTTACCCGCCTTTTTGAACGTCGCGGATTATTTTTAACAAAATTCTACACCCTTCACGGACTCACTTTTTCTGCCTATTTTACTATTTGCACTGTTCTGTTGATTTGGCTTTACTCTAGGGGAGAAGTCACTCTCGGGGATTTCGTTATGCTCTTCACAATCAATAATTGGATGATCCACCTAATGTGGATGACGGCGAATAATTTGCGCAATTTTTTGGAAGATTTCGGCACGGTGAATCAGGCATTAAAAATCGTCAATGAGCCTTTGGGAATCAAAGATGGAACTAAAGTTTTGAAGGTGGAAAAGGGAGAAATTATTTTTGACGATGTGCATTTTTCTTACCACAAATCACCGTCGATTTTTTCCAAAAAATCGATCGTAATAAAAGCGGGAGAGAAGGTTGGTTTGGTTGGTCATTCTGGCGGCGGAAAATCAACTTTTGTAAATTTAATTTTACGACTTTTCGACGTTGATTCCGGAAGAATTTTAATTGACGGGCAAGACATTTCGCAGGTCACGCTCGATTCTCTTCACCGCGCAATCGGCATCATCCCGCAAGATCCATCACTGTTTCACCGCAGTCTGCACGAAAATATTTCTTACGGCCTGACGCTGCAAAGCGGTTCGCGAAAATCAGAAAATCTCGCCAAAATTGTTGAGGCAGCGAAAAAAGCTCACGCTCACAAATTCATTGAGAAGTTACCACAAGGCTACTCTGCTCTAGTTGGGGAGCGTGGCATCAAACTTTCTGGTGGACAACGTCAGCGCATCGCAATCGCTCGTGCTTTTTTGAAGAACGCTCCAATTTTAATTTTAGACGAAGCCACCAGCCAACTCGACTCAATCACCGAAAATCTCATTCAAGAAAGTCTAAAAAATTTGATGCGTGGCAAAACTACTTTGGTGATTGCGCACCGTCTTTCAACGTTGCAAATCATGGATCGGATTTTGGTTTTTGACGGCGGAAAAATTGTTGAGGATGGAGCGCATGACCAGCTGCTCGCATTGAACGGAGTTTACAAAAGGCTGTGGAGCGCGCAGGTGGGAGGAGTTTTAACCAACGTTGTTGAGGGTGCAGAAGCTGTGCCGTTGTGGGGCTAGTAAATCCCCGTAGGATCTGAATCAGAAGATTTAGTGTTGAACTCATTGCCATCATTTTCGTCACTAGAGTCGGAAGATTCGATGTTGTCGTCGAGCTTGAAGGCTTCGAAGAAAATGCGCTCCTTAGGTGTTACAGGCGTTGGATATTTCCCAGTGGTGCGATCGATTTTTACAAATTTAACTGAATTTGGAACGCGGAATGGTGTTGAAGGAGTATTTTTCAAAGCCTCTTTCATGAAGTTGATGAAAACTGGCAAAGCAACGGAGGCGCCGGTTTCCTCGGCACCCAAAGATTTTGGCGTATCGAACCCAATGTAAACTGCAGTGACTAAATCTGGAGAAAAGCCGACGAACCAAGAATCGTAAGAATTATTGGTAGTGCCGGTTTTGCCGCCAATAATTTTTCCAACAGCGCGTGCGCGTGCTGCAGTGCCGCGCTCTACAACTCCCTGCAACATTGAAGTAATTTGGAAGGCGGTAGCTGGGTCGGTTACCTGCTCTTTACTGTCATCAAGAATTGGCATCGAGAGCTGTTCCACATCTTTTGCGACGTAATCATTAAGGTTGCTAATCGCGCAGTCGCGACATTCGCGCTTGTCGCGGCGGTAAATGGTTTTGCCGTCACGATCTTGAATTTTTTCAATCATTAGTGGAGTGATTTTTTTCCCACCATTGACCATCATTGAATAGGCTGTAGCCAAGCGCATTACCGTTGTTTCGGTTGATCCCAACACAAGAGAATAAATTTTTTGTGGGGAGTCGTTGATGCCGAATTTTTTCACCACATTCACAACCTTGTCTAAGCCAACTTGGTCAGCCATTCTCACGGTGGTAACGTTGCGCGACTGCTCCAGTCCAAGACGTAGCGTTGTTGGCCCGTAAAATTCTCCCGAGTAATTGTTTGGTTGGTAAGGGGGTAGACCGAAACCTTGATTGAGAGAAATTTCCTCATCCATGATGATGGTTGCTGGCGTCATGCCATTTTCTAGCGCGGCAATGTAGCCAAAAGTTTTCATTGTTGAACCGGGCTGACGCATTGCCTGAGTGGCACGATTAAACTGATTTGCTGTGTCGACGTAACCACCCATCATGGCAAGAACCCTTCCGGTGTGCGGATCCATCGCGAGGAAAGCGCCATTAACTTCTGGCACTTGGCGCAAGAAATAAGTTTCTCCCTTCTCTCCCTTCTCAACTAAAATCACGTCCCCAACCGCAAAAATGTCAGAAATTTTTTTCGGAACAGGACCTCTGGAATCGACGCTGAGATATTTTTTTGCCCATTTGAGCGAGTTGAATTCGATTGAACCGAGTTCGCCATTTTCAATCCCGACTGTTGCTACATCGCGCGAAATGGAAAGTACGACGGCCTTCGACCAAGAATCTTTGTAAATTTTTTTGACTTCGAATTTTTGTAAATCTTCGCGCCAATTTCCGGATGCATCTATTTTAGAAATTGCACCGCGGTAGCCGTGTTTTTGGTCATATTCTTCGATGCCGGCGTCAAAAGCTTTGGAGGCAATTTTTTGCAGACGCGGTTGAAGTGTAGTGCTCACAACAATGCCATTTTCAAAAACGCTGTCCGAGCCGTAAAGTTCAGTTAATTCTTTTTTTACACTGTCGGAAAAAAAGTTTGCCTTGGTGTTTTCTTCAACGTCTCTCACCTTCAGAACAATTGCCTGCTCCATTGCTGCTTTGCCGGCATCTTCTTCAATAAAATTTTCATCAATCATGCGCTGAATAACCCAGTCGCGACGCAGCTTTGCTTTGTCGATATTTTTGCGCGGGTCAAGTTTTGACGGGGCTTTAGGCAATGTCGCAAGCAGTGCCGCTTCTTCAATGGTGAGTTCGTCAATTGACTTGTCGAAATAAACCTGAGCTGCTGCGCCCACTCCGTATGTTCCAGAACCTAGGTAAATTTGATTCAAATAGAGTTCCAGAATGCGGTCTTTTGAAAAAGCCTGGGTCATTCTGAAGGCTAGAATTGCCTCCTTCACCTTACGCTGAAGGGTTCTCTCGCGTGACAGCAAAAAGTTTTTTACCACTTGCTGCGTGATTGTAGATGCCCCACCCATGGCTGGGTCGCCTTTTAAAACTGCGAAAAAATTTTGAATGGAGGTGCGGAAAATCGCGACCGGGTCAATGCCGGAATGTTTGTAGAAGTTGGAATCTTCGGCGGCGAGGAAGGCGTTGATGAGGTTTTTGGGAATGGTGTCGATGGGAACGAAGACTCTTTTTTCTTTGGAGAATTCGCTAATCAAAGTGCCGTCTGCTGCGTAGAGACGGGTGGTGATCATTGGGTTATAATTTTTCAACTGCTCGTAATCAGGAAGATTTTCGCTGTAACGCTTGAAAAGAAAAAATCCAAAAGTTGCCAAGATTAGCACTAGAAATATGCCGACAACAGCTAGAGCGCTTAGGGTTTTTTTCATTAAATCATAATTCCGTATTTTTTTCCTAAGTAAGCTTCAATCGATCTGCGGTCCGCGGTTTTCATCGCTCCATCAAAAATAATTATTTCGGAGATGAGACCTTTCCAAGGAGAGTTAACAAGGTAGGAATTCCCAATGTAAAAAGCGGTTGGAGCGCTATTTGTAATTATAAAATAGCTTCCTCCAGATGTAGTACTTTTACCATTTAAGTAAGATAAGATCGATGCAGCAGATGAGGTGATGGTTAAGATTTCTGGTTTTTGGTAGGAAACTGTTCCTCCTGTAGTGCTACTACCAGCATTGGTACTAACGATTGCGTTATCTCCAGTTTGATAGGCTGAATAAATCCAGCCTTCAGTGGCTGATACTCCATTCCCGATCAAGGCTCCTTGCGTAGTATTTTGCAGCTTTTTGTACACAACGAAAGTTGTAAAGGTATGCGTAACTGTAAACTCTGGAACTGAAGAAAGTGTCAGGCGTTTGGACTGAATACTTGCTGCATCAACGTTAAAACTCACCGAAGGTATTCCGTTAATACCGTTGGCTAAGTAAGTAATTTGAGTTGCTGCAGAAGTAGTTGGAATGCCAGCGGTAAGATTCACTGGAGTTGCTAGAACCCCCGTTTGCGCAGTTGCGGTAAGTTTCGCAAGCGATTGCGGATTGATGTCTTTCCAAATCGTGACTGTTGCACCGTCCTCCTCGTCAGCATCAGAAAAACTCTCATTTGATGATGTCTCGAGCCAGAGTGAGAGACCTTTAATGCTGTTAACTGGCGAAGATTGAGTCAGAGACCTTGCTGAAGCTAGCTTCATTTGACCAACCAACCTGCTGCCTTGCGTTACGCCGGCAACTAAAATTCCGATGATTAAAATTACGATTGAGAGCTCGATTAGGGAGAAGGCTTTGCTAGTTTTAGTTTTCATGTGGGGGGGGGTTGGGTGGAAGGTAATGGCGCGTGATTAGAAAAAGTTTGTAATTATTTTGTAACAGGTTTTTGCGAATGTTTCGTGACAGGTTTTTTAATCTTTTTTGAGGAGTTTTTTTGAATTTTGGCCGGGCCGGCCAAAATTAGACTTTTTGCTCGATCCAGAGATGGAGCGGCTCCATAAATTTAAATTTGCAAAAAACTAGCAGAAAATTGTTGTTCAAAAAAATTAGCCCTAGAGCCGCAAGCATTCAACTTTTTAAAGCATTCAACTTTTTAAAATCACGTTTTTTCCGCAGTGTTTTTTGCACTCAATTTTCGAACCCCTGTAAATACTGGTCTCAAAGCCTGTGAATCTCGGAAAAATTCTGTCATGGTTTTGACGGCATCATTTATTTTTTGAAAAAAACTCGTCAATTGCTGCGGTTAAACTTGCGGCGATTTTTCGCTTGTGACTGATGCTGTTGAGTAATTTTTCCTCTTGCTTGTTGGAGAGGTAGCCGAGCTCAATTAAAACTGAAGCCATGTCCGGAGCGGTGAGAACGGCGAATCCAGCGAAGCGGTGAGTATTTTGTAAAATTGAGATTTCAGAATTTTTAATTGAGCTGATTGTGATGTTGGCGAAGCGTGACGAGCTATTTTTACTTTCACGCTGAGACATGTCGATCAGCGTTTTCATGATGTCCTGACCAGCTCCTGCAAAGTTCACGCCGTTAATGATGTCAGCGCGATTTTCCTTCTGCGCCAATAATTCCGCCTGCTTGTCCGAAGATTTTTCTGACAAAGTGTAAATTGAAAAACCAGTTACCGATTCGTCAGAAATAGAATTGACGTGAAGCGAAATAAATAAATCAGCTTTCCTCTTACGCGCTTTCTCCACGCGCTCCCGCAGCGGAATAAAAAAATCCTTGTCACGAGTTAAATAAACTTTGTAGCGCTTGCTGTTGAGTAGCTGTTTTCCAAGCTCTTTGGCGTAGGACAAGGTAATATTTTTTTCCTTGGAACGCGCAAAAACGCCAATGGTTCCGGGGTCTTTGCCACCATGTCCGGAATCAATTACAATGACTGGAATTTTTGTAGAAACTGCTACTGCAGGATTTTTTGGAATTTTTTTAACAACAAATTTTGTTGAGCCATCTGGGTTCAAAACCTTTTTGGTTTCGACATCAAATTCCTCTACCTTGCTGGCAATAAAATTTTGATCAGGCGCTGTATTCTGTGGTTTGGCAACAGTTTTTAGCCCACCAATCTCGACAATAATTTTTCCGTGATCTTCGTTTTTTACTTTCTCGAATCTGACTTTTTCGAGAGTGATTTTTTGCGTTAGGTCAAAAACCAACCGTAATTTTTCCTTGTCATACTTGCTGCGAAATGAGGAAGCGATGGCGGCGATCGCTGGTTTATCTTCAGGTTTTTCTAGGGCAGAATTAGCAATGTCGATTACTAGGCGATGAGGATTGGCGAGAAGGAAGGCTTTGAAATTGCTTTTTTTTGAAATGGAAATTTCGAGGCGGTTTTGCTCAGTAAATTTTATTTTTTTGACTAAAATTTCTGACGGATTCGCAAAAATATTTTGCGACAAAAAACACATTGCCAGAGCGCTAAGTAAGGCAACTGTGATGTGTTTTGGATTTGTCATTTATACCGAATCTGATTGAAGGCACTTAAGGAACCTCTGCAAAACCATCTTTTCCGGAAATTTTACTCGCAGGTTTTTTATTTTTTAGTCGAACGAGTTGCAAATTACTCGTCGCTAAAGCGACTGCGTCATTTGTGTCGTTACCAAATTTTTTCGCGAGCACGTACATCAAGGTACGCTTTCCTGCTCAAAAATTTGTTGCCTAAAAATTTCTCGACAAGAGCGAAGCGATTGCAACTCATTCGTTCAAAAAAATCTTTGAGTAAAAATCCAAGTTTTTCAGAGGTTCCTTAACTGTTTTTATCCGAACCAAATCAGATTCGGTATGGGGTTCCCCACAACGTGGGGCGCCGCTCATGCGGCGTAAGTAAAGGAAGTGTAGTGGATTTTGCGTGAAAATATTTAGAAATTGCGTTTGGTAAGCGCAAGTAACAGACCTCAAATGAACTACTTAGTCCATCCTGAAATACCTCCTCACCCCACATCCCCCTTGCTTCTACAAGACTTTCTACTACTATTTTTTTACCAGAAATCGAGTGGTGGTCCCTCATTTTCTGGCAAATAATTTTAGTAA
>CANMEW010000003.1 GCA_947496905.1 Rickettsiales bacterium
GAAGCGAATCCCTAGGCAACAAATTTTTGAGCAGGAAAGCGTACCTTGATGTACGTGCTCGCGAAAAAATTTGGTAACGATAAAATTTCCAGAAAAGATGGTTTTTCAGAGGTTCTTACGGAAGGCAAAGAGTCGCTTTTTGCCTCATCTACTCGCAAGTTTATTGGTTTTAAAAAGAGCGAGTTGCAATCGCTTCGCTCTTGTCGCGGCTATTTTGGCGCATCTGATTTCGGTAAAATTGTTCCAGATAACTACGTATCTGGAGAAAATTTTACCTCGTCATCTGGGTAAAATAGCTCGCGGTCTGAGGCAAAAAATTTAAAGACACGCTTTAGGAGATTTTGGTTCGATTAGCTTGAGTAGAGTAGAATTAAGTCGGTGCCATTTTTTAATTGGAAGAACCGGAATTCCGGCGACGATTTGCATTGGTTCAACGTCTCGCATCACGCCACTCATGCCGGCAATTTTAGCGCCATCTCCAATTGAGAGATGTCCGCCAATGCTGCAATTTCCGCCGATTTGCACAAAATTTCCAATTCTAGCGCTACCAGCAAGTGCGGTGCTGCCGGCGATTACCGAGCCTTTTCCAATCGTAACATTGTGTGCGACCTGAACAAGATTGTCGATTTTCACGCCATCAGAAATGATCGTGTTTTCAATGGCGCCGCGATCAAGGCAACTATTGGCGCCGATTTCAACGAAGTTACCAATTTCAACAATTCCGAGCTGAATAATTTTGTGATTCACTCCTGCATTGTGTGCGAAACCAAAGCCGTCTTGACCAATTTTTGCACCGTTAAGAAAAGTACAATTATTGCCGATGGTGGCGAATGAAATTACTGCTCCGGCATTAATGATGCAGTTGTCGCCAATGATGCAATTATCCAACACTGAAGCGCTTGCACCAATAAAACAATTTTTACCAATCTGCACATTTTCCCCGATGTAAGCGTTGGGTGCGATTCGTGCGCCATCGCCAATTTTTGCGGTGGGATGAATTAACTTTCCCACTGCGAATTCTACGGGTTTTTCTGCGTAAAAATTTTCAGCAATTTTTGCGTAAGCGAAGTAAGGGTTGGGATGAGTTAGAGTTACCATCCCTTGCGGTGCTTTGGAGACGCTTCGCTCTTCCATCAAGCAAAAGCCAGCTTTGGACGCTAAAAATTTATCCAAATATTGACCGGAATTCAAAAAAGAAATTTGCGTTGCATCTGCTTTTTCAACTGTAGCAATGTCAAAAATTTTCTGATTTAAATCAGTTGCTCCAGTGAGTTTTGCGCCAGTAATTTCAAGTACTTGCGCCAAAGTTAGGAATTCGAATTTTTTGTTAAAAAAATGAGTGCGGGACATCTGCTTTTAAAATTTTTTCAAATGGAGAGAGGGTGAATCGAGAAAGGATAAATCGAATTTTTTCAGTGTGGGAAAAAGAAAATCCACAACCAAAAACCGAGTTAGTTTTTACGAATAATTACACGCTTTTGGTTGCTGTTGTTCTGTCGGCGCAAAGTACTGATGTTGGCGTTAATAAAGCTACGAAAGAGCTTTTCAAAATTGCAGATTCTCCAGAAAAAATGCTGGAGTTGGGTGAAAAAAATTTAAAAAAATACATCAACAGCATTGGGCTTTTTAATGGCAAGGCGAAGAATATTATTCAGTTGTCTCGGCGATTGGTAACAGATTTTAATTCCACAGTTCCTGAAAATTTTGAAGCGTTAAAATCTCTGTCCGGAGTTGGACAAAAAACTGCCAATGTCGTTCTAAATTGCGCCTTCGGACACCCAACAATTGCAGTCGATACCCATGTTTTTCGAGTGGCTAACCGCATTGGATTTACCAACGAAACTACTCCAGAAAAAACTGAAATTTCTCTACTTAAAGTCATTCCTAAAAAATGGAGAAGCCATGCTCATCATTGGATGATTCTGCATGGACGCTACATTTGTCAGGCGCGCAATCCAAAATGCGAAATTTGTAAAATTAAGAATTTATGCGAAGCCTATCCAAACAACTAACTTTCTCTCGCGAGCTCAATTTTTTGTTTTTGAGCGTTTTGCTTTTTGCGACTGCGATGGGAATCAATTTGGTGACCTTTCCAACCATTCTGAATAAGCATGGTGTTGATGCCGCGCACATTGGAATCGCTTTTACTCTCGATGCTTTTGGCGGGATTTTAATGTCGTTTTTTTTAAGCAAATTTGTGGCGCGCGTCACAATGATTCGAGTACTTAAATTCTCTGCCATTAGCTACGCCACCATTACCGCAATAATTTATTTCTGTCAGAATTTTTACCTTTGGGCAGCTTTGGCATTTTTGATGGGAAATTTGTGGTTTGCTTACGTCATCACCCGCCAATCATGGTT
Organism: Rickettsiales bacterium; assembly: GCA_947496905.1. Lineage (GTDB taxonomy): Bacteria > Pseudomonadota > Alphaproteobacteria > Rickettsiales > UBA1997 > UBA2645. Next base: position 2,362 of record CANMEW010000003.1, read on the forward strand.
AAATATTCTTTTGGAAAATAAGCGGCGTGGTGTTGGCTTGGGAATTTTTAGCATGTTAATTTCTGCGGGGATCGCGCTTGGACCGGTAATTGTAAGCGTTAGCGGCGCAGAAAGTTATTCATCTTTTTTGATTTCTGCTATGTTGGTGATTTTATCTTTGCGCTGCCTTGATCCTTTGAAAAACACGGCACAGCCACAGCTCGAGTCGAAAAGAATTCCGCTGAGAAGTTTTTTTAAAAATAATCCGCGTTGCTTTTTGGCTCGCTTTTTTCTCGATTTTCAAACTTACCTTCTCCTTACCTTTACCGTTGTTTTTGGGGTCAGAATCGGACTCTCTTACGAGGCGGCAGGTCTTTTAATCAGCGCCTACATGGCGAGTGGATTTTTTGATATTTTTATCGGATTTTTGCTCAAAAAAACTAGCCCCTACAAGCTGATAAATATTGGCTTCTTAGGCTGCATGTACAGCTTTCTTGCGATCATTCTTTACCATGAATCTCACAGTTTTTTGTTAGGCGCTTATTTTATCTTCGGAATGTTCATCGCCTGCATTTATGTTTCAGTTTTTAAAATCAGTAATGACGACTATTCCAAAGAAAAACTCGTTGCTGCCAATTCTACATTTCAATTAATCGGATCAATTGGGTCGCTATTCGGAAGCTTAGTTGGCGGCTATTTAGTCAATATTTTTGGCACTAATGGCTTTCCCATCGCCATGGTTTTAAGCTGCGCTTTTTACCTAACATTTTTGGTAACTTATGAAAAAAAATTTACGTCAGAAAATTAGGTTAGGGGTTAATATTGACCATGTCGCAACCATTAGAAATGCGCGTGGTGGCACTCATCCCGATCCAACAGACGCGGCGATTCTTGCTGAAAAATCTGGAGCTGACGGAATTACGATTCACTTGCGGGAGGACAGGAGGCACATCCGCGACGAAGATTTAATTCGCTTAAAAAAAGAAATAAAATTGCCGATAAATTTGGAAATGGCGGCAACCGAAGAGATGCTGGCAATAGCGCTTAAAACTAAGCCAAATGCGGTTTGTATCGTGCCAGAAAAAAGGCAGGAAGTGACAACTGAAGGCGGATTGGATGTGGTAAAAAATGAGAAATTTTTGTGCGAAATGATCAAAAAAATTCACGCAAAAAAAATCAGAGTTTCGCTGTTCGTCGATGCCAATGAGGCGCAACTTTATTCCGCAAAAAAAATCGGTGCTGACATGGTTGAAATTCACACCGGAAAATTTTGTCACGAAGCGGGCAGAGCGCGCGAAACTGAGCTGATGAAAATCAAAAAATGTGCACAATTAGCGGAAACACTTGGCTTGGAATGTCATGCCGGACATGGCTTGGATTACAAAACAGCGAAGATCATTTCAAAAATTCAGCAAATTACCGAGTTAAACATTGGACATTTTTTGATTGGAGAAGCGGTGTTTGATGGGATGAAAAAGGTGATTCAAAAAATGAAGCTGGCGATTGAGCTGCTTCCCAAGTAGAAGCCTCGAAATCTTTCCCTTTTAAAAAAGACTCAGTAAACAAGTGGCTCCAATAATCCTCCCACTTAGAAAATACCTCGCAACCTCCCTCCCCAACAAATTCAAAAATCCACCAATGGAAGAACAATTCATCAAAGTTACTGGCGCGAAAGAGCATAATTTAAAAAACGTCAATATTGAAATTCCTAAAAACCAACTCGTTGTAGTCACGGGTCTAAGCGGTTCTGGAAAATCTTCTTTGGTGTTTGACACGATTTACGCCGAAGGTCAAAGACGCTTCATCGAAAGTCTTTCATCTTACGCTCGTCAATTTTTGGACATGCAGGACAAGCCAGATGTGGAGTCAATCACTGGACTTTCTCCATCAATTGCAATTGACCAAAAAACTACCTCGCGCAATCCACGATCAACCGTCGGAACCGTTACCGAAATTTACGACCATTTTCGTCTTTTGTTCGCGCGCATCGGCGTTCCTTACTCTCCTGAAACTGGTAAGCCAATTGAGAGTCAATCACCTTCCGTGATGGTCGATAAAATTCTTAGCCTACCAAAAAAAAGCAGGATTTATTTGCTAGCTCCAATTGTTCGTGGGCAAAAAGGTGAGTACCGCAAAGAGATGATGAATGCTAGAAAGCAAGGCTTTCAACGCATTAAGGTTGATGGAAAAGTGCATGATCTAAATGAAATTTTACCGGCATTAGACAAAAATAAAAAACACGACATTGAAATTATTGTCGACCGCATCATCATTGCCGATGATCTCGGCAATCGTGTTGCAGACTCGGTTGAAACCGCTTTGAAGCTTTCCGAAGGATTGCTCTACGTAGAAATTGTGAGCTTGCCAGAGAAGGTAAAAACTACGCACAAGGTTGGAGATTCTATTGTGTTCAGCGAGAAATTTTCTTGCCCAGTTTCTGGATTCACAATTCAAGAAATCGAACCGCGACTATTCTCTTTCAACTCTCCATTCGGCGCTTGCAAACATTGCGATGGACTTGGAACTGAGCTTTATTTCAGCGAAGATTTAGTCGTTGAGGATGAAAATTTATCATTGCGTCAAGGTGCGATTGCAGTGTGGCAAGGTGTTCAAGAGAGGCTCTACCAGCAGGTTCTCAGCTCCATGGCAGCGCATTACAAATTCAGTTTAGACGCGCCTTTCAAAACCCTGTCTCCAGAAGTTAAAAATAAAATTTTCTACGGAACTGGTGATGAAACAGTCGAAATTAAAATTGAGGACGGACTCAAGGCGGTGAAGGTCAAAAAGACTTTCGAAGGCGTAATTAACAGTTTGAAAAAAAGATTTTTGGAAAGCGAAAGCGAGTCAATGAGGGATGACCTCACCAAATTCCAAACTTTAAAAACTTGCGAAAAGTGCTGTGGCAACAGGCTGAATGAGCAAGCTTTGTCAGTAAAAATTGCAGGCCTACATGTTAGTGAAGTTAGTAAAATGTCGGTTGAGCGTTTGGTGGATTGGTTTTTGGAATTGCCGAAGCATTTGACTTCAATGCAAAATCAAATTGCCGAGCGCTTGCTAAAAGAAATCGGTCGCAGATTGGGCTTTTTGCGCAATGTCGGCTTGGAATATTTAACAATAAATCGTGAGGCCGGAACTTTGTCTGGCGGTGAGGCACAAAGAATTCGTCTCGCTTCTCAAATTGGATCCGGACTTTCCGGCGTCCTCTACGTGCTTGACGAACCTTCAATCGGACTGCATCAGTCAGACAATGATAAACTCATTACCACGCTAAAAAATTTACGAGATTTAGGAAATTCGGTGATTGTCGTTGAGCATGACGAAGAGATGATGCGTGCAGCGGAATATTTGATCGACGTTGGTCCGGGTGCCGGAATTCACGGTGGTGAAATTATTTCTGCCGGTTTGCCAAAGCATGTGATTAATGATCCAAAAAGCGTTACTGGTCAATATTTGAGCGGTAAAAAGAAAATCGAGATTCCAAAAAAGCGTCGCAAAATTGATCCGAAAAAAATGATCACGCTGAAAGGCGCAACGATTAACAACCTCAAAAATGTTACGCTGAATCTACCGCTAAAAATTTTCTCCGCAGTGTCAGGGATCTCTGGTGGTGGTAAGTCGAGCCTAATCATCAAGACGCTTTACCCAGCGCTAAATAAAATTCTCAACAAAACGAAGGTTACCCCTGGCGCTTACACCTCACTGTCTGGTTACCATTTTATCGACAAAATTATTGAGATCGACCAGTCGCCAATCGGCCGTACGCCACGCTCTAATCCATGCACCTACATTGGAGCATTCACCTTCATCCGTGAATTTTTTACAGCACTTCCGGAGTCAAAAGCGCGCGGTTACAAAGTCGGTCGCTTCTCTTTTAACGTGAAGGGCGGTAGATGCGAAACTTGCCAAGGTGATGGTTTGATAAAAATCGAAATGCACTTCTTGCCCGATGTTTACGTGCGTTGCGAAACCTGTCACGGGAAGCGTTACAACCGCGAAACGCTCGAAATCAAATACAAAGGAAAATCAATTTCAGACATTCTGGAAATGACTGCTGAGGATGCGGTGGATTTCTTTTTGAGCATGCCACACATCAATGACAAATTTAAGTCACTTTGCGATGTTGGTTTGAACTACATTCGCATTGGGCAAAGCGCTACAACGCTTTCTGGTGGTGAAGCGCAAAGAATAAAATTGGCGAAAGAACTTAGTCGTAAAGCGACTGGTGACACTCTCTACATTCTTGACGAACCAACAACTGGTCTGCATTTCGAAGATATCAGCAAACTTCTAAAAGTTCTCCACAAGCTGGTTGATTCTGGAAATTCTATTTTGGTGATTGAGCACAATCTCGATGTTCTAAAAACTGCAGATCACATTATCGACATTGGTCCATGCGGTGGTGAAAAGGGTGGATACATCGTTGCTGAAGGTACGCCAGAAGAAATTGCTAAAAATAAAAAATCAGTAACTGGAAAATATTTAGCTAATGTGCTGAAGGTTTAATTGCGGTGAGTAGCAATTTATCTCAAACAATTCACCTACAGCAGAGGGCATCCAACCCTCAAAATTCTTGCTGGGTCTTTGCTTCTGCAGGATCCGGCAAGACAAAAATTCTCACCGATCGCGTTTTACGCCTCCTCCTCGCTGACGTCTCTCCAAATAAAATCCTCTGTCTGACCTTCACCAAAGTTGCCGCTGCCGAAATGCAAAATCGCATTAATTCTGAATTGGCGGAATGGGTGTTGTGTGGTGAGCAAGAATTGGAAAAAAAATTGCATGAATTAAGTGGCAATTTTCCGACTCGAAATGAGCTAAAAAAAGCTCAAAATTTATTCATTAAAATCCTCGATGACGAATCTAAAATAAAGGTTCAAACCATTCACTCCTTCTGTCAGACGCTACTCAAAATTTTTCCCTTCGAAGCCAAAATAAATCCGCATTTCGAAATCATCGAAAAGAACGCGGAAAAACTACTTTTAAAACAGGCGCAAAAAGAAGTTTTAAAGATGTCTTTAGTCAATGAAGAGCTCAGTGCCACTGTAAAAAAAATTAATGCTAAAATTTACGAGGGAAGCTTCTCCGAGCTATTGTCAGAGCTGATTGGAAAGAAGGAGAGGCTGAATGCTTTGAAGGAGAAATTTTTTGGAATCGACAATGTAATCGATGAAATTTTTAAAAATTTTTCGCTCTCAAGAAGCTGCGATGAAAATGAAATTCTTAAAAATTTCTTAGCAGAAATAGATCGGGAAAAAATTCTTCATCTGGCTTCAGCCCTAGAGAAAACTGGGTTGGTGAATAATGGTAAAATCGCTTCCGCAACAAAATCTTTTCTTGAAAGCCCATCGCCAGAGAATTTTTGCGACTACCAGCAGGCATTTTTTACTCAAAAAAATGAGCCAAGAAAAGTTAGTAAAGAGATCTCTAGTGACGCTTACTTATTGGCTGTAATCGAAAAGCAGCAGCTGCTGGTTTCGCAATTTTATGATAAATTTAATTCACTCAAAATTGCCAAAAATACGGCATTACTGCTGCGTTTTGTTGACCAAATTTTAGAAAATTATTCACGCTTAAAAAAACAAAATGCCTTTCTCGATTACAATGACCTCATACTTGAAACCAGCAGGCTGTTGGACAATAAAGATTTCTCGCAATGGGTTAAAATGAAAATGGACGGCACATTTGACCATATTTTGGTCGATGAGTCGCAGGATACAAACCATCAGCAATGGGGCATTATTAAGGCTTTGTGTGAAGATTTTTTTTCTGGATTAAGTGCGAGGGATGAGGAAAGAAGTATTTTTATTGTTGGTGATGAGAAGCAATCCATCTACAGTTTTCAAGGCGCGGAGCCAAATATTAGTGCTGAAATTTTTGCTTATTTTGAAGAAAAATTTTCTGGCAAGTTGGAAAAAAATGAGCTCAACAATTCTTTCCGCTCTACCAAAAATATTTTACAAGCGGTTGACCAAGTTTTTTCTACTACGGAGAGAAAAAGTGCGATTAGCAAAGTCAGTGAATTTCGTGAGCACAAGGCTATTCGCGAAGGTTTAGGTAAGGTTGAAATTTGGCCGCAAATAAAAAACGAGATAACGAAAGAGGAAAAGAATTACGAATGGAAGATTGATTTTACGCAGCAGGATGAGCTGAAGGAAAGTGAAATTCTGGCCGAAATTATTGCCAAAAAAATTAGTTTTTGGGTGAGGACGAAACGTAATTTAGAAAATCGTGCAAGACCGGTAAAATACGGCGATTTCATGATTTTACTAAGAAATAGAACTAATGGTTTTTTGGAAAATCTGGAGAGGTTTTTTCACCAAAATCAAATTCCATTTTCTAGTGTTAACAAGGTGAGATTTAGTGGAAGTCTGCTCATTTGTGATTTACTCGCGGCCGCTAAATTCGCGCTTCTACCTTGCGATGATTTAAACCTAGCAGCACTTTTGAAGTCACCGATTTTTGAAATTTCGGAAGAAAATTTATTTGAAATTTGTTTAGTTAAAAACAGGGAGGAGAGCTCTATTTACAATGCTTTAGAGCAGTTGCCAAAATTCCACGAAGTTAAAAAAAATCTCGACGAGCTAGTTAAAAAATCTCAGCAACTGAACTGTTTTGAATTTTTTTATTTCTTGCTTCACGAGAGAAATCATCAGCAAAATTTTCTTTCTCACTTCGGGTCGGAAAGCTTGGAAATATTAGATAAATTCACTCTTGCTGTTTTTGATTTTTGTAAAAATTTTTCTCCCAACTTACAAAAATTTTTAGAATTTGTTGAGAAGTTGGATCCAGAAATTTCCCTCTCCTCAAGCGAAAATGACTGCGTAAAAATTACCACAATCCACTCCGCAAAAGGTTTGCAAGCCCCGATTGTCATACTTCCAGACTGTTGCTACAATTTTAATCAACTACTTTCTTCCAAAGAAGAAATTTCTTGGCTTGACTGTGGCTCAACAAAAATTCCGCTTTGGTGCGTAAAAAAATCTGAAGAAAATCTGCTACTAAAAAGCCATCGCAAAGAAAAATTGCATGAAGCAAAAGAGGAATATTTAAGGCTACTCTACGTAGCAATGACAAGGTCTGAGGATGAGCTTTACATTTCTGGATTTGGCAAAAGTTCCGATGCGGAATCTTGGTACGAAATCATTAAAAATGCGCTACCAGATAATGTGGTGGTAGAGGAGAAATTTTTCGAATGCCTACTTGCCGAAGAGTCTACTGCTGTTTTAACGACAAATATTTTGGTTAAGAAAAATTTAGAAAATTTCAGCAGAAAAATTCCTAGCAAGGCGGTAAAAATATCAAAAGATCAACCATTGCGAGACCTAGAAAATTCAGCTCAAATTAGTGGTAAGGTAATCCACAAAATTTTGGAAATTTTTGGCAAAAATTACCGTGAAGAAAAAAAATGGTTGGCTGAATTGGCAAAAAAAATCATCGAGAAAGAAATCTTCTTGGATTCATCGGATAAAAAGTTATTGCTGGATCAGGCCTTGAATTTCTTAGAATCAGACCAATTCGAAAATTTATTTTCTGGAAAGGTTGAGTGTGAGGTGGAGGTCTCTGACAATAAAATTATTCGCAGAATTGATCTGTTAGTGGAGAGGGAAAATGAAGTTTTAATTATTGATTACAAATCGGATGAAGTATTGCCCGGGCAAGTTCCGCAGCAATATTTAAATCAACTAAAAAATTACGAAATTGCGGTGCAAAAAATTTACCCAGAGAAAAAAATTTCCTGCGCGATTCTGTGGACTAAATTCCTAAAATTCGAAAAAGTATTTTCTTAGCAACAAACGTAATCCCCCTCCAAACTTCAAATCATTGAATCAGTCATGCAAAATGAAGACCAAAAAAATCCTGTGAATCAACCTCCTGCAGCAGGAGAAGTCGCTGACTCAAATGCTGTTGGAGGCGAGGTTGTGGCGACTAAATCACTGCTGCATTCGGGCGTTAATGCGGTCAGTGTGACTGCGGCCGCGAGTCACTATTGCGACAAATGTAATCGCCTTGCTGATTCCGACCAAATGCACTACTTGTGGCCCTTTCCATTGGTGCCGTGTGAGGTGAGTGAAAAAATAGAATTGCGCGATGCGGGTGAGATGGGCTTTGGCGTATTTGCCAAGGAAGACATTGACGCGGGAGAATATCTCTGCTGCTACCTTGGAATTCTTAGTCACATTTCAAGTGAAGAGACCAACTATTCTTTCGGTATCAAGCTGCCAAATAATGCCTACTCGATGACGATCGATTCGAAATGGAGTGGTAACATTTCCCGATTTGTTAATCACAGTTACGAACCAAATTGCACGTCGCACACTGAATATCACTTTGAGGGATGGCGGAATGAATCGACGCCTCCTTACCTGCCAAACCACAATTGGCAATATATGCGGAGTAAAGAAAGTGGTGAAAAATATTACTATTACCGCAACGGCTTTGAATCGGTGTGGGAGAAGCCAGCATCTGACTTAGTGAGATGGCCAATTCAAAATAAAGAAGAGCCGCACATTGTTTTCAGAGCCTCTAAAAAAATTGCGAAGGATGGGCAGCTTTTTGTTAGTTACGGCGAATCTTACTGGAAGAGTAGAGGCGTAAAACCGCTGTAACCCACCAAAACAAATGATCAATTTTCCAATCCATCTGCCAGCTTTTGATCCGGTAGCAATTTCCCTCGGGCCAATTGCTGTGCGCTGGTATTCGCTTGCCTACATTGCTGGAATTTTATTCGGACTTTTTTGGCTGAAAAAATGCAACGAGAAGGAGCAATTTTTGTCACAAAAAGCTTACGATGATTGGTTGGTTTGGATTACGCTCTCTGTGATTTTAGGTGGTCGCTTGGGATATGTTTTGTTCTACAACTTCTCCTACTTCCTTTCTAATCCTCTGGAAATTTTTGCCATTTGGCATGGCGGCATGTCTTTCCATGGTGGGCTTGTCGGCTCCATTCTGGGCATGTGGTTATTTGCCAAAAAATACGAGGTTAATTTCTGGAAATTAATCGACAGCTGTTCCGTTGCCGCGCCAGTTGGAATCTTCTTTGGTCGATTGGCGAATTTCGTGAATTTAGAACTTTACGGCAGGGTGACGCAGTCAAATTTTGGCGTGATTTTCCCCGGAGCCGGTAATTTGCCGCGTCATCCCAGTCAGCTCTACGAAGCATTTCTCGAAGGGTTAGCTCTTTTTTTGATCCTATTTTTTCTGCACAAATCTGACAGATTTTCCAAGAGATTAGGCTTCCTCAGTGGAATGTTTTTAACGCTCTACGGAAGTTTCAGAATGTTGATCGAAAATTTTCGCGAACCAGATCAGCAAATCGGTTTTTTCCAAATAAAATTTTTACACGAAATAACCATGGGACAGTGTCTGTCGCTGCCGCTGATTGCTGTTGGCATCATGCTTATTTTTACCTCAAAAAAACCCGCCAATAATGGGAATGGTGAGCGTTCGTGAGAGGTGATGAGCTAGGGCAAAACCAACATCTAACCACCGATCAAGTCTTGAAAACTTTGAGAGCTTTGGGATATTGTCGGGAAAATGTTATTTCGACTGTCGATATTGATGGTTTTGTTGGAGCTGAAATATGTTCCGCGAACACATTGCGCCAAGCGGTGAATGCAGTAATGGCTGGAGATGAAGACAAAAATAACAAACTAATTCTGTTCAAGGTTGGCGCTGAAAGCAGAGAATTTGTCGATGCTCAAAATTTAAATAATCACTACGTTGCCCTTCATTTTTGCCAAGATGTTAATGACGCTTTAAAGCTCACCTACATTGATCCAGCTGGAGCAGGAATATCCCAGCAAATAAGCGAAATATTATCCACTCATCCTTTGTTGGAAGGCTGCACAATTGAAAGCTCTGAAGCTGTTTTGCAATTCACCAATCCTACCGCAGAAGGAGTGGTTCCTTACCAAGTGAGAGGTAATGACCGTGATTGCGGTGTTTTGGTTGCGCTAGCTGCCGACATGGTGCGTAGAAATTACCAAGGAAGAAATGCGATCCGACTTAACAACGAGTCATCAAACGCATTGGGAGGAGTGTTGAGGAGGCTAACGAATAGAGAAAAAACCTTAGGTGAGGTTGAAGGTGATATTGGAAGGATTCTGCAGAGCGGCATACCAGTTAAATCTAGGTCTTCTTCTGGTGAATCAGAAAAAATTTTAGCAGATATTACTACTGGGTTTGAGGGTTTCGGACTTGCTGATAAAGAGAAAAATAAAACGCCATCAAGGTCAGGAAGAAAATCGACCTACATTGATGCTTGGCATAGTCCAGTTGGTGAAGTGATGTTGAAGAGCGAACTTAACAAGTTAGCAATTACTCCCGAGAAATACAGAGAAAGAACTTTCGTGAAGGGCTCAGCTACCGGTGAAAATAAAGGTAAAATCAAATTAGAGAACAGAGATCGGCGAGATAAAAAGCACAGAAATGTAGCGATTAAATATCCGGTGATAGCTCAGTCATCTTCAGAGAAATATAAAATTCATGAGTCGAAAAGAGGATCTGGCAATGATGAATTATTTCAGACAGCAAAATTAAGAAAATGGAAAAAATTAGACAAAGATTTTGGGCTGAGCGGTGATGACGTAACTTTTAATGACGCTTTTAACTTGGCGCGGGTGAAAACAAAAGAGCTGCACACATTCAATACTGGTCACGTTGGGTCTGTATTTACTAGTGCAGATGGTAAGGGACGCGTAACCGCGGGTTATTTTACAGCTTCTGGCCCAAAGGGTAGTAAAAAAGGTTGGGATGCCGATAAAAACAGAGTAATAGATGCGGTAACTGCGCAAGCACAAACTTCGAAAAAAGAAGAAGAGAAAGAATTATCTCCAATAAAAGCGACAAGAGAAGTACTAAAACTTGCTGTAGAAAAAGTGGTTGGGTACAGACAAAATTCCGAGGAAAACAAAGGAAAATTTCAATCATTCACAAGTGCAGGACTAAACCTTTCCGATGAGGTGGAAAGAGAGTCTGTATTAAAAACATCTCAGGCAGCTAGGGATAAATGGAAGATGTCAGTTGTGGCGTTGGAAAAGAGATGGAATGGAGAAGACAGTGATGGCGGTAACTATTCAGACAAAGAGTTGAGGTCGGTTGTAAAGCGTAAAGTTGAGAGAACAAAAATTGATTCAAGCATCCATGGCGGCGAAGATAGATCTTTCAGTCCAATTAGAACTGGAACCCCTTACTCCAACCTTAACTTCGAGTATAATTTTGAGCAGTTAGAGTCCGCATCAAAAGCAGAAGGTAAAATTAATTACCAAGCCATTGCAACTGTGTTTGCACAACCAACTCCTGCAATAAGACCAACTCCAGAATTTAAAGAACAAATTACCAAGGCGCTAGCTCAGTCAAGAAGTGGTGCTAAAAGCGCTCCAGATAAGCAAAGCTCTCAAGTTAATGAATTGAAAAAAGTTGAGGAAGATCAGGCCTCTAGAAAGTTATTGCCTGAATTTAATTCCGTCGCCGTCAGCTCTTCAGAAGCCAATGTTACTGCGGATACAACCATTTCGCCTATTCAAGCCTCATCCGAGCAACCTTCGGGATCTCCATCTCCAGCTGCAATATCTGCTGTGCAGAGTCCTTCAAAACAACTGGACTCAGAAAATAGGGGTTAGAAATATTGACATACTAAACTAGCGCCCTGCAAATAGGACTCGTGTTTATACCGAATCTGATTGAAGATACCGAACTCTTTTCATCTGCATTAATCAGATTCGGTATGGGGTTTCCCACAACGTGGGGCGCCGCTCGTGCGGCATAAAAAAATATACCAGAGCTACTTGGAACCTGAACTTCTCAGCTCTGGTATGCGGGGTTCCCCACAAGGTGGGGCGCGACTCATGTCGCGTAAAAATAAAAAAATATACCAGAGTCCAAAGGACTTTGGTATAGTAGTAAATTTAAAGATAAGATATGCGTCAAAATAAAGTTAAGGTTGCCTTCACTATTGATCCCGCAACATATGAACAGCTGAAAATGGCATTTGATGAGAGACACAGATCGGCCTTTGTGAATCAGGAGATCAGTAGCGAACTTAAAAGAAATTCGATTCTTAAAATGCAGAAAATGATCGATGAAATAAAGCCGGTTAAATCTCAAAAAACTGCTGCAGAAATGGTTAAAGATTTGAGGTTGGGGCGTGAAGACTATTTAGCGCAACGTCACCTGACAAAGAAACCAAGGTTGAGGTCTAACTCTCCGACAGGCTCTAAAAAATGAAAAAAATAGTTTTAGATTCGTCGGTTTTTATTAAGCTTTTTCTTGATGAGTCAGATCGGCAATTGGCGGTCAATTTAATCAGAAATTCAACGACAACAAAAATTATTGTTCCTTTAATTTTTACTTACGAAGTCATATCTGTAGCCATTTCTCACAAGCTTCCCGCGGAAAGAATTTACGCATTAATTCAAGAGCAACAATTGGTGAATTTGGAGTTTGTTGAGATGTCATCAGAGCTGCTAAAAAAAGCCGTCAAAATTACTGATTCTGGAAATATTAAATCAGGCTTCCCATCTTTTTACGATTCAGTCTACCACGCGCTGGCAATCATTCATAATTGCGATTTCATTACTGCCGACAAAAAACATTACGCCAAAACCAAAAAATTTTCTCACATTAAATTGCTTGGTGCACTCTAAAGGAACCTCTGAAAAACCATCTTTTCCGGAAATTTCTTCGTTACCAAATTTTTTCGCGAGCACGTACATCAAGGGTACGCTTTCCTGCTCAAAAATTTGTTGCCTAAAAATTTCTCGAAAAATCCAGGTTTTTCAGAGGTTCCTAAAGAGACGCACAGAACCTCTCCGATATTTACTTCTCTATGTCTGACCAAATTCTCGAAAATTTAAAAATCCTTCTGCAGACTCCTGATCTCGCGTCAAAAAAATGGATTTACGAACAATACGATTCGCAGGTGATGAATGACACAATTTACACTCGCGGAGATGCCGCTATCGTTCGTGTTCATGACACAAATAAAGCCTTGGCAATGACGACTGATTGCACGCCGCGCTACGTTGAGGCTGATGCCTTCGAAGGCGCAAAACAAGCGGTTGCAGAAACTTACCGAAATATTTCTGCGGTTGGTGGAAGGCCGCTCGCAATCACGAATTGTTTAAATTTTGGCAATCCACAAAAGCCTGAGATCATGGGGCAAATTGTGCGTGCCATTCAGGGCATTACCGAAGCTTGTAAAGCTTTGGATTATCCTGTCGTTTCGGGCAATGTTTCTCTTTACAACGAAACTGATGGCAAGGCGATTCAGCCTACTCCTGCAATTGGTGGCGTTGGTCTGATTAAAAATTTAAACAAAAGATGTGATGCAAAATTTAAAATGCTTGGCGACGAAGTTTTTATGATTGGGAAAGCTGCGGGACATCTCAGCTGCTCACTTTTTGAGCGCGAGATTTTGAGAAATGGAAATAAAAAAAATCCGCCAATCGTTGATTTGAGTGAGGAGAAAAAAAATTCAGAGTTTGTGCGAGGATTGATCGAGAGTGCTACAGTCAATGCTTGCCACGATATTTCTGATGGTGGATTGCTCGTGGCATTGTTTGAGATGTGTAGTGAGAAGCTCGGATGTGAGGTTGATATTTCTAACCTTCAATCTGCTGGAAATATTAGCGATGATCAGATTTTTTTTGGAGAAGATCAGTCGCGCTACTTGGTGAGTCTTGATTCTGCGATGGTTAAGGAGTTCAAAAAAAATGCTGAAAAAAGCGGAGTTTTTATTGCGAAAGTTGCAACTGTCGCCAAGGAAAAAATTTTCATCTCATCTTCAGAAGTTGATGTCAAAGACCTCATCAAGCTCAATGAGGCAGTGTTTGAAAAAAATTTCTCCTAGTGAGCGCTAAATCCATTAACAAAAAATCCACCTACAAATTCGGAATTTTAGCTGAGAAAATTTCTATTTTTTTTCTACGCCTCAAAGGCTATGAAATCCTACAATGGCGCTACAAAACAAGATTTGGCGAGATCGACATCATCGCTAAAAAAGCCAGAGTAATAATTTTTTTTGAGGTGAAGGCGAGAAAGGAAAAATCTCTCATCGAAGAGGTTTTGTTACCGCAGCAAATTGAGCGCATAAAAAAAGCGGCGGAGTTTTTTATTTCAAAAAATTCGCAATTTCAAAATTACGATTTGCGCCTTGACTTCATTGAGGTTGGGAAATTCTTCATCATCAAACATTACAAAAATTTCATAAGTTGAAATTTAGCCGAGCCGCTATTACTTTGCGCCGCCGCCATGTGTGGCCTTAACTATACCAAAGTCCTTTGGACTCTGGTATATTTTTTTATTTTTACGCCGCACGGGCGGCGCCCCACCTTGTGGGGAACCCCAATACCAGAGCAAGAAGTGTTCAAGTTTCAAGTAGCTCTGGTATAGTAATAAAATTTATTCTTCTTTAACAATTTAAAAACATACGTGAGACCAATAAAACCGCAGCAGCAGCCAACAAATAACAATCCTTTCAAAATCAACGAGCAAATCAAATCCAAGGAAGTCAGGGTAATCGATCACGAAGGAAAAATGATCGGCGTCATATCCCTTGAAGATGGCATTAGAATGGCGCAAGAAGTCAGTCTAGATCTAATCGAAGTTTCTCCGAATGCGGTTCCTCCAGTTTGCAAAATTTCCAATTTTGGTAAAATGAAATATGAGATTCAGAAAAAAGCTGGAGACGCGAGGAAGAAGCAAAAAGTTGTCGCGGTCAAAGAAATCAAGATGACAATCAACATTGGTAAGGGTGATTACGACACCAAAATCAGGCACACCAAGGGCTTCATTGAGAAGGGAAGTAAGGTTAAAATTAGTATTAGGATGAAGGGTAGGGAGATTACTCACCGTGATTTGGCAGAAAAAATGATGGTCGATATTTTGAGGGACACCGAAGAGTTCGCTAAGCCAGAGGTGAATCCTAGATTGGAAGGGATGCAGATGATCGCAACTTTAGTCAAAAAATAATCCAAATTGAAATCACTCAATGCAGAAATTAATCGAGCAGATAATTGATTTTTCTCAAAAGAAAAAACAGGGCTTTGATCAGGAAGGCTTTGCGTCTTTTGTTAAAATTTTTTACTCAGAAAATCATGTGCATGATTTTATCGGTTATTCACCGGAAGATTTATGCAACGCCGCTTCTGCAAGTTTTGGTTTTTTTGCTCAAAAAAAATCCGCAGAGTTTAAGATTAGAATCTACAATCCAACTCTCGCAAAAGATGGCTTTGAGTCTTCGCATACTTTCATTGACATTATCAATGACGACATGCCGTTCCTCGTTGATTCCACCGTTGCCTATCTCGACAAAAATAGCATCAAGGTCAAAAATATCATCCACCCAATTTATTCAGTAATTCGCAACAAAAATGGCGAATTAGAAAAAATTTCTGCAGATAAAAACTTCAAACAAGAATCGGTAATTCAGCTTCACATCGAAAAATTAACCTCTGAGCCAGAGGTTAAAATTTTGCAGGACAATATTGGAAAAATATTACAAACTGTTGCTTTGGTTGTTACTGACTGGAAGTCAATGGTGGAGCTTGCCAGTAAGGCTTCTGGTCAAATTGAGAATGCTAAAAAACTTACCAAAGAGTCTGAGAAACTTTCCGAAGTAAAAGAATTTATTTCTTGGATGGTCGGCGGAAATTTTATTCTTCTCGGCGCTAAAGAATTTGATGTTAAGCAATCTGCGGATGGGAAATATTTTCTGAGCGAAGTAGAAAAATCAGGGTTCGGAATTTTCCGTTCAGAGCATAGTGACCTCAGGCCAGAGGTTGTAAATTCTTCTTTTGATGAGGTTTGCGATTCCGTCGTCAACCCTTACCTAATCGAGGTTCTAAAATCGCGTTACCGTTCACGAATTCACAGAATCGCCAATGCCGAAAGAATTCGTATTCAAAAAATTTCCGCTGAAGGAAAAGTCGTTGGAGAATTTCGCTTCATCGGATTATTCACATCTTCAGCTTACCATGCCAGCATTACCTCTATCCCACTAGTGCGTGGTAAAATCTCCAAAGTTATTGCCGAGTCCAAATACGTAAAAGGTGGACATAACTACAAAGACTTAATCTCCGTTCTTGAATCCTACCCACGTGACGAACTTTTCCAAATCACCCCGGAAGATTTGCTTAAAAATGCTACGGGCATTGTTGCAATTTGTGGGCGTTCGCAAGTCAGATTTTTTGCCCGTAACGACAAATTTAATCGCTTTGTCAGCTGTTTAATTTTTACACCACGCGACCACAGTAATTCCGATTTGCGCGATAAAATAAAAAATTATTTAGCAGAACTTTATCGCGGAGAAGTTGCTGATTCTTTTGTGCAAATTACTGATTCTAATCTTATCCGTCTGCATGTCATCGTGCGCACAAATAAAGGAATACCACTTGTTGATGAGCTGTCAGTTGAGAATGAAATTACCAAGATGACTAGGGTTTGGAGCGATGATCTGCTTGAATCCATTAAGAATAAATTTGATGGAGAAAAACATATCGCCCTTTTTGCGAAATACAAAAACTCCTTCTCAGTGAGTTACATCAACCGTTTCGACCCAAGCAGGGCGGCGACCGATATTTCCCGCATCGAAGAATGTTTAGAAAAAAAATCAGTCTTATTTGATCTCTACAAATCGTCGGAAGTTTTGTCGGTAGATGTCGCGGAGTTAAAAATTTATTCTCCAGAAAAAGAGCTCATCCTCTCCGCAATCATGCCAATTCTTGAGAGTTTTGGCTTTAACGTAATTCAAGAACATACCTACATCGTCAGTATAAATGAGGATGAAAAAATTAGATCCTGCAAAAAAGTTTGGATTCATTATTTCCATCTAAATCTCAGTAATCAGGGGCATAAATTTTCTGAAAAAATTAAATTAAATTTTGAGCAAACAGTCTCCTTGATTTGGAAAGAAATTGTCGAGGTTGGCTCTCTAAACCGCTTAATCATTACCGCTGATTCACATTGGAAGCAGGTCTACATGCTGCGTGCTTACAGCAAATATCTTTGCCAAATTGGTTTTCGTTACGGTCAATCTCAAATTGCTGACACGCTGGCAAAGCATCGCGATCTTACTAGTTTATTGGTGGAGTTGTTCGAGAAAAAATTCAGTCCATTTTTAAAAATTTCACAAACGGAAAGAAGTAAAGAAGTCGAAAAAATTTCTGTGCAAATCCAAGAAAAATTGAGCTTGGTAAAGGATGTTTCTGACGACTTGGTGATCAGAAATTTTGTTGGCGTAATAGGTGCAACAATTCGCACCAACTATTTTCAAGCCACGAGTGATGGTAATTTCAAAGGATATCTCTCATTTAAGTTCGATTGTAAAAAAGTTCCGGGACTACCACTGCCGCTGCCTCACGCCGAAATTTTTGTTTACTCATCAAGGTTTGAAGCAATCCATCTGAGGGGTGGAAAAGTTGCGCGTGGAGGATTGCGCTGGTCTGATCGTCAGGATGATTTTAGAACTGAGGTGCTTGGCTTAATGAAAGCTCAGATGACCAAAAATGCAGTGATTGTGCCAGTTGGTTCAAAAGGCGGATTTGTTTTGAAGCGCGACCTAACTGGCTTTAGTCGAGATGAAATTCAAAAAGAAGGTGTTGAGTGCTACAAAAATTTCTTACGTGGCGTGTTAGACATCACCGACAATGTTGTTAACGGAAAAGTCGAGCATCCAGAAAGTGTTGTGATGCATGACGCTGCTGATCCATACCTTGTTGTTGCCGCTGACAAAGGAACCGCAACCTTTTCTGACATCGCTAACTCCATTTCCGCCGAGTACAATTTTTGGCTGGGTGACGCCTTCGCTTCTGGCGGATCAGTTGGTTACGATCACAAAAAAATGGGAATTACTGCGAAGGGCGGATGGATTTCAGTTATGCGTCATTTTCGTGAAATGGGAGTCGACAGCCAGTCTCAAGACTTTACTTGCGCCGGCATTGGTGATTTAGCTGGAGACGTTTTTGGTAATGGCATGCTACTTTCAAAACACATCAAACTGGTTGCCGCTTTTAATCACGTGCATATTTTTTTAGATCCAAATCCAGATGTAGCGAAGTCTTTTGTTGAGCGTAGTCGCATGTTCAACTTACCTCGCTCAACTTGGATGGATTACGATCAGTCTTTAATTTCCAAAGGTGGTGGTGTTTTTGAAAGAAGTGCGAAGTCGATTGAACTTTCCGCAGAGATAAAAGAAGTTTTAGCAATTGAAGAGGATGAAGTAACTCCGAACGACTTGATGCGCGCAATTCTCAAAGCGTCGGTCGATCTATTGTGGAATGGTGGAATTGGAACTTACGTGAAAGCTACTGAAGAGTCTCATCTAGATGTCGGAGATCGCGCTAATGATGCGCTTCGTATCAATGGCAACGAGCTTCGCTGTAAAGTAGTGGGGGAGGGTGGAAATCTTGGATTCACGCAAAAAGGTCGTGTTGAATATGCTCTCAGTGGTGGCCGCATTAACACGGATGCAATGGACAATTCCGCTGGCGTTGATTGTTCGGATCATGAAGTAAATATCAAAATCGCGCTGACCGCAGCAATGCGTGGTAATAAAGTTGAGTTGGAGGAGAGAAATAAAATTCTTGAATCCATGACTGACGAGGTGTCTCACTTAGTATTAAGAGACAATCAGCTGCAAACGCAGGCAATTTCAATTGCTCTCTCGCAAGGGTTTTCCGCGATCGGAGATCAATCTCAGTTTTTAGATAGGTTAGAAAAATCAGGGTTACTCAATCGTAAAATTGAGTTCTTACCTTCGAGAAAAGAAGTTGACAAAAGACAGGTGGATAAAATCGGACTTACTCGCCCAGAGCTTTGCGTGATGTTGGCCTACTCCAAAATGGATATTTACAACCAGATTTTATCTTCCGACTTGCTTCAGGATAAATATTTTGAACAGGAGTTATTTTCTTATTTCCCAAAAATTTTGCAGAAAGAATTCTCTGACGAAATTTCTGGACACCAACTTCGCAAAGAAATCATCGCTACGCAAATTACCAATTTTGTAGTGAATAGAATTGGCCTTACTTTCATTGGTCAAATCGTTCAGGATAGCGGTTTTACTGTCTCGGAAGTGGTTAAAAATTTCATCATCGCCTGCGACTCTTTTAGAATTAGAGAGGTTTGGGAGGAGGTTGAAAAGTTGGATGGGAAAATTTCTCACGACACTCAAATGCAAATGTTTTTGAGTGCGAATAAATTGCTTGAGAGGTCAGTAATGTGGCTATTGCGCAATCAAGTGAGGGGCGATGTTTCATCGGTTGTAAATCGTTTTAGAAAAATCGCCGATGAATTGCACGATGTCCTCTCTCAAGTTTTAGCGCAAGCATCACGAGAATCTTTTGAGCGCAAAATCGAGAGGTACCATCTCAAGCATGTTGATCGCAAATTAGCTGCTAAAATTGCGGCAATGGATCCAGTTGCCTCAGCTTTTGACATCGCAGAAATTTCCGCTGCATCAAGTTTTGACTTGAAGGCAATAGCGAAAATTTACTTCGCTGTTGGAACAAGATTTTCTCTAAAGTGGTTACGTAGCAAAGTCTCATCTTTAAGCTCGGATAGTATGTGGCAGAAGCTTTCCAATAAAACAATTTTGGAAGATCTGTATTCTTACCAAATGCAACTTGCTAAAAGCATCGTCAATTCTGGCTGTAACGGAAAAAATCTTTGTGAAATAAATTCTGTGAATGATTGGATCAAAACCAAAGATTTCTTGGTCGAACGTTTTGATCACTTTATTTCGGAATTGAAAAGTCATCCAAACCCAGATCTGTCTGTGTTTATTGTGGCTTTAAATCGTTTGAAGCCGCTGGTTTCATAGGGATAAGCTCATTGTTTCTTTGTGCGGTCGTGGCGGAACGGTATACGCGCAACGTTGAGGTCGTTGTGGGGTCAAACCCGTGGAAGTTCAAATCTTCTCGACCGCACCAATTTTAGCTAAATCAGATATCAGCACAATCCACCCCCAATCACTTCTTCACCCATCTCACTTCCAATGAAACTCCTGGCCTTAAAAGAAAATCATGCTGGTGAAAATCGTATTGCCATTACTCCAGAGCTGGTTTCCAAGTATCAAAAATTTGGAATAGAAATTTTTATCGAAACAAAGACCGGAGAAAAATCAGGAATTTCTGACGCTGATTTCGAAAAATCTGGCGCAAAAATTATTGCCGACATCGCACAAATTTTACCCGAAATTGACATCGTTATTTCAGTGCAACGAGTCGATGTTGATTTCTCCAAAACCAAGGAAGGCGTTGTTTTGGTTGCACTGCTAAATCCACATTTTCAAAAAGAAAAAATTCTCGCAATTGCTCAAAAAGGCGTCTCCGCTTTTGCGCTAGAGCTTTTGCCGCGCATCACTCGCGCACAAGGAATGGACGTTCTGTCATCACAAAGTAATCTTGCTGGATACCGTGCCGTTATTGACGCCGCTTACGAAATGCCAAAGGCGGTTCCGATGATGATGACTGCTGCCGGAACAATCTCTGCGGCAAAATTTCTAATTCTTGGCGTTGGCGTTGCTGGCCTGCAGGCAATTGCGACTGCGAAAAGACTCGGTGGAATTGTCTGCGCTTTCGATGTTCGCACTGCTGTTAAGGAGCAAGTTCAAAGCTTGGGTGCGAAATTTATTGAGGTAAATTCTGAGGAAAAAGTTGATGGGGTTTACGCAAAAGAGATGAGTGAAAATTACAAAAATCTCCAACAGCAATTGCTGAAGGATGTCATTAAGAGCCAAGATGTAGTAATCACGACCGCACTTATTCCAGGTAAAAAAGCACCAATCTTAATTTCGGAAGAAATGGTGAAATTGATGAAGTCGGGATCAATCATTGTAGATCTTGCAGCGGTGAATGGCGGTAATTGCGCCTTAACTGAAGCGGGAAAAATTGCCGAAGCTTTTGGCGTAAAAATTATTGGTTACGAAAATTTCTCGAGCCGTGTCGCCTTTGATGCCAGCAGACTTTTTGCAAAAAATATTTTTAACTTCCTCGACCTCCTCATCGACAAAACAACTCAGCAAATTTTTATCAATCTTGATGACGAGATCATCAAAGCAACTTTGGTAAAAAATTAAATCACATCCAAACCTCTTCCGCAAAATGACAAAAAAATCACATTATCCTGAGGTGAATCAAAATATTGATTTCGCCAAAATGGAGGAGGGAATTTTGCGCTTTTGGCAGGAAGAAAAAATTTTCGAAAAATCAGTTGAGATCAGAAATTTCCCCGATGACTTAGATGAAGACAACACCTCTCCCGTCCTAGATAGCTGCGCTCTCAAAGATCACTCACATTGCCGTCATGTTGCAGAAAATTCAGCGCAAGCTCGTAGCGAATTTGTATTTTACGACGGCCCTCCTTTTGCAAATGGACTACCTCATTACGGTCACTTATTAACCGGTTTCATCAAAGATTTAATCGCGCGCTACCAAAGCATGAAGGGCAAAAAAGTTGAGCGCCGTTTTGGTTGGGACACGCATGGACTTCCGGTTGAAATGGAAACCGAAAAAGAGCTTACGGCGAAAGAGGGCAGGCCAATTTCTGGTCAAATCGCCATCCAGGAATATGGCATCGAGAAGTTCAACGACGCCTGTCAAAATTCGGTGATGAAATATGCGGATGATTGGGAAAATTATGTCACGCGCCAAGGTCGTTTTGTAGATTTCAAAAACAGCTACAAAACCATGGATTTAAACTACATGGAATCAGTTCTGTGGGCGTTTAAAAGCCTGCATGAAAAAGGTTTGCTCTACGAAGATTTCCGCGTCGTGCCTTATTCTTGGGCTTGCCAAACGCCGCTTTCAAATTTTGAAACTAGGATGGACAACTCCTACAGGCAGAAGGCCAGTAAGGCGGTGACGGTGAAGTTTGAGCTGGAGGAAATTCCGGAGTTTCTAAAAAAGTTTAATCCACAAAAAGTTTCGCTAGTTGCTTGGACAACTACGCCATGGACTTTGCCGTCGAATTTGGGTTTGGCTGTTGGCGAAAAGATTGATTATGCTTTTTTCAAAAATTCAGAAAATGAAATTTTGATTTTAGCAGAATCTTGTGATTCAAGATATTCCGTTTCACCTCCCTTTCCAATAACTTTTCCATTCAAATTTTCCTTATTTGGAAACGAATCATTTGAAAAAGTTTTAAGCCTCAAAGGCTCTGAATTACTTGGCCTAAAATACAAACCGCTCTTCCCCTATTTCTCCAATCACGAAAAAATAAAAAATAATCCAAAAGCTTTCACCATTCTACGCGGCGATTTTGTTACAACCGAAGAAGGAACTGGCATCGTTCACATGGCGCCTGGATTTGGTGAGGACGACCAGCTGCTTTGCAAAGCCAATGGAATCCCAACTCTCTGTCCGGTTGATGAGGGTGGAAAATTTACCAACGAAATTTTTGATTTAGAACTCGGTCTAGCTCCCTCTCCCTTGAGGGGAGAGGGTTGGGGTGAGGGTGAAGAAAATCCAAACTTAACCGACTTAGCCCAAGATCTAAGAAAAAACCAAACCGATGCTGAATTGAAGTTGTGGAGCGTGTTAAGAAATAAGCAGCTCGAAAATTTTAAATTTAGAAGGCAGCACCAAATTGGTAAATACATTGCCGACCTTGTCTACTTGGAAGAAAAGCTAATTATTGAACTTGATGGAGGACATCATGGTGAAGAAAAAAAGCGGATTAAAGATTTGGAAAGGACTAAATTTTTAGAGCTTGAGGGGTTTAGAGTTTTGAGATTTTGGAACAATGAAGTGCTCAAAAACATTGATGGTGTTATCGAAACAATTCTTCGTGAAATCAAAGGTCACCCTCACCCCAACCCTCTCCCCTCAAGGGAGAGGGAGTCAGATCGAGCGCTTGACGAGATTACACTCTCCCTCAAAGGTCGCCAAGTCTTCGACACCAATGACGACATCATCAAATATCTCAAAGCAACGGGCGCTTGGCTAAAAACTGAGCAATATCTCCACAACTACCCGCATTGCTGGCGTACCGACACCCCACTCATCTATCGCGCAGTCTCTTCTTGGTACGTCAAAGTCACGGACATCAAAGACCGAATGGTCGAACTAAATAGCGGCAAAAAAATTTTTAAGGCAGAAAAAGTTCCGAATGTAATCGAAACAGAAAGGCTTTACGGCAGGCAGGCTAGGATGACTGATTTCGACGAAATTTCAAAACTACTTGCTGATCCAGAGGTACGAAAATTTTACTATTTCGCACCGCATCAAATCTGCGATGAAGCTGCAACAAAAGAATATCTCGATTACTTCGCAAAACAGGCTGCTCTTGGCTTACCACGCTTTGTTTTGTTTGAAAAAGAATCGCAAAAATTTGTCGGACTTGCGGGTCTCTGCTTCTACGATCCGACAGAAGAAAATTTTGAAAAAGGCGATGTAGAAATTACCTACCAAATCGCCGCATCAGCTTGGGGCAAAGGTTACGCCACAGAAATCGGCAAGGCCTTGGTCAAATTTTCTTTCGAACATTATCCAATCAATCACCTTGCGGGATCAACTACGAGTAGCAATTTTGGATCGCAAAAAGTGCTAGAGAAGCTTGGGTTCAAGTTTCTCCTGCGAGAAAAAAATAATGTCCCAAAAGCTGGGAAGGACAAAAATTACGAAGAATTTTATTACGAAAAAAAACGTGAAGGAGCCTCTCCATTCGATTTAGCCGAAGGTGGAATTAACTGGATTCCAAATCACATCAAGGATGGGCAATTTGGAAAATGGCTTGAAGGTGCTCGCGATTGGTCGATCACGCGTAACCGCTTCTGGGGCTGTCCGGTTCCGGTTTGGAAATCTAAATCTGGGAAAATAAAAGTTCTTGGGTCGGTCGCAGAAATCGAAAAAATTTCTGGAAAAAAAGTTACCAATTTACACCGCCCTTTCATTGATGAAATTGTTTTTGAGGAAGATGGCGAAGAATATCGTCGTGTTTCCGACGTGCTCGATTGCTGGTTTGAATCGGGCTCGATGCCTTACGCACTAGTTCATTACCCTTTCGAAAACAAGGAG
>CANMEW010000004.1 GCA_947496905.1 Rickettsiales bacterium
CGGAACACTGGATTGCGGATGGAGAAAACAGCCCTAAACGGGGCTTTGTTGCGCAACCTGAAAACAATCACCCTCACCGAAAACCCTCTCCCCTCAAGGGAGAGGGAGCTCTACCGAAATCTTTTAAATCGACTTCATTCAAAACGAAGAAAGGTAAAAGTGGAAACAGGACTAACTCCCTCTCCCTTGAGGGGAGAGGGTTTTCGGTGAGGGTGATTGTTTTCAGGTTGCGCAACAAAGCCGGTTGGGATTGGTTTTTAGAGGTTACTTAGAGCGTGTCTTTAAACATTTTTACGGCGCGCCGCTAGCTCAGTCACAATCTTTTCGCAGGCAGCATCAGATGTAATGCCAAAATGTTTGAAGAGGTCTTCCGCCTTACCAGAGGCGCCGAAACTGTCCATCCCAATGAAGATGCCATTTTTGCCGATGTAGCGATTCCATCCTTGCGAAATTCCCGCCTCGATCCCCACCCTCAATATTTTTTCCGAACCCAAAACGCGATTTTTGTAAGACTGATCTTGTTGGTCGAAAATTTCGAAACATGGGATTGAAACCACGCGAACAGCAAATCCGTGCGCGTGCAATTTTTCTTTGGTTTCGATTGCCACAGAAACTTCTGAACCACTGGCAATAATGACCACATCTGGCTTCAAGCCCATTGCAGTTTCAGAAATTACGTAACCACCAAAACTGCAAAATCCTTTTTCTCTGCGATATTCGTGACGCAAAAATGGCAGATTCTGACGAGTTAGAACCATTGCCGAAGGCGATTTTTTTTCACTGAGCGCTTGTGCAAAACATCCCGCGGTTTCTTGCGCATCAGCTGGACGAAAAACGTTGAGATTCGGAATGCCGCGCAACATTGCCAAATGTTCAATTGGTTGATGCGTGGGTCCATCTTCACCAAGCCCGATTGAATCGTGAGTGAAGATGTAAATCACTTGCTGACCCATTAATGCTGACAAACGAATGGCGGGCTTGAGGTAGTCAGAGAAAACTAAAAAAGTTCCGCCGTAGGGAATGAATCCGCCATGCAGCGCTAGGCCATTCATGATTGCACCCATGGCATGCTCACGCACCCCGTAATGGATGTAGCTTCCAGAGAAGTCGTCTTTCGAAACGGACTTGGTGTGAGAAGTTTTAGTTAAAACCGACTCGGTTAAATCGGCAGAACCGCCAATGAGCTCAGGCAGCTGGTTGGTGAGGAATTCCAAAACATTGTGTGATGATTTGCGCGTAGCCTGTTTTGGCTTTTCCAAAAAAATTTTTTGTTTAAAAAGCTCAAATTCATTTGGGAAATTTTCTGGCAATTTTTTGTCCAGAACCCTTTCAAGCTCAGCAGATTTTTTTTCATCAAGCTCTGCAAATTTTTTCTCCCACTCCTTGAATGTTGCGTGAGATCTTTTTCCTGCTTCTAGCCAAACCTGCTGAAGGTCTTGCGGTATTACGAATGGCTCATGTTCCCATCCCAATTGTTCTCGCGTTTTTTGAACTTCTTCAGCACCAAGCGGAGAGCCATGCGCTTTTTCTGAATTGGATTTATTTGGTGAACCAAAGCCAATTGTGGTTTTGCAGTCGATCATTACTGGCTTCGCAGATTTTTGCGCGCTGGCAAGAGCTTTTCTGATTTCATCAAAATTGTGACCGTCAATTTGAATTACCTGCCAACCGCAAGCCTCGAAACGCAGCTTCATGTTTTCGGAAGTGGTCAGAGTTGTTTTGCCATCGATCGAAATTGAGTTATTGTCCCAAAGTAAAATCAGTTTGTTGAGGTTGAGATGTCCGGCAAAAGAAATTGCCTCCTGCGAGATTCCCTCCATCAAACAGCCATCTCCCGCAATGCAGTAAGTTTTGTGATTAATGACATCATCACCAATTCTGGCAGCGAGTAATTTTTCAGCTAGCGCCATGCCCACAGCATTAGCAAGACCTTGACCCAATGGACCAGTGGTGGTTTCGATTCCAGACAAATGTCCGAACTCCGGATGACCAGCGCATTTTGAACCTAACTGCCGAAAAGATTTAATGTCGTCGATTGTGATGTCCCTGTAGCCAGTGAGATAGAGCAGCGAGTAGAGCAGCATTGAGCCATGTCCGGCAGACAAAATAAAACGATCGCGATCTAGCCAGTGAGGTTTTTTTGAATCGAATTTTAGAAATTCGGTGAAGAGAATTGTTGCGACATCTGCCATTCCCATTGGCATTCCGGGATGCCCAGAATTAGCGCGCTCAACGGCATCGATTGACAAAAAGCGTACGCAATTGGCAAGCATTGAAGCGGGATCAATTTTTTTCATTTTACGGGATTTGTAGGAACCTCTGAAAAACCTAGATTTTTCGAGGAATTTTTAGGAAGAAAATTTGCGAGCAGGAAAGCGTACCTTTTATGTACGTGCTCGCGAGCAAATTTATCTGACGACACAATTTGCGCAGCTGCTTCAGCAGCAAGTAATTTGCAACTCGTTCGATTAAAAATAAAAAAACCTACGAGTAAAATTACCGGAAAAGATGGTTTTTCAGAGGTTCTTTAAGTGAGGTGGGTGGTGCGGGAGAGGTTCTGGCTGCGTAGTTCATGGTTCGACAAGCTCACCACGAACGGGAGAAAATTTACCTCCGTTCGTGGTGAGCTTGTCGAACCATGAATGGAGATAAATTTTTTACTTGAGCGTAGACACTGTTAGCTAATTATTTTTTTCGGGATTTTTCGTTAATTTTTAGCGATTTTTTTACAAAATTTTGCCGATGTATTCTACATACCTCAAAAAATTTTGTGAAAAAATGAGCCAAAATTGGCGGAAAAGAGCGGAGAAAATAATTAGCTAACAGTGTCTATTTACGCGGCATGGAGCACGCGCCCCGCTCACTCCTCAACCACTTCGCGCTTTCCGGAAATGTTTGGCGCGGTGACGATTCCCTCCTCTTCCATTTTTTCAATCAACGTAGCGGCGCGGTTGTAGCCAATGCGCAATTGGCGTTGGACGTAACTAATTGACGGTTTTTTGTCACGACGAACAATTGCCACTGCTTTGGCGTAGAGATCACCCTCGCCTCCTCCCCCAACAACATCATCCTCGCCGTAACCACCAGCACTTGGAATTGCTGCCTCAAAAGCAATTTTTTCTCCCTCGCCAAATTCGCTCAAATCTTGGTCTTTGATGAAATTGACAATATTTTCAATTTCAGTGTCGGAACAAAATGGCCCGTGAACACGCACCATTTTACTGCCTCCAGACATGTAAATCATGTCGCCCTGCCCTAGTAATTGCTCAGCACCCTGCACGCCTAAAATTGTCCGACTGTCAATTCGTGACGTAACTTGAAAAGAAATTCGCGTTGGAAAATTTGCTTTGATTACACCCGTAATTACGTCAACCGAAGGACGCTGCGTTGCCATGATGATGTGGATGCCGGCGGCGCGAGCCATTTGCGCCAAACGCTGTACCGAGTTTTCAATTTCCTTCCCAGCCACCAACATTAGGTCGGCCATCTCGTCGACAATTACCACAATGAGCGGAAGTTTTTTTGGCTCGAACTCAATTTCCTCAATGATTGGCTGACCATTTGAAGGGTCGTAACCGACCTGCACTTTACGTGACAATTTCTCACCCGCCAAAATCGCCTTCTCGGCTTTTTCATTGTAGCCAGCAATGTTGCGCACTGCGAAGCTAGACATCAGGCGGTAGCGCTCTTCCATTTCTGCAACCACCCATTTTAGCGCAATCACCGCCTTACCAGATTCAGTCACCACTGGCGCCAGCAAATGCGGAATGCCGTCGTAAATTGAGAGCTCCAACATTTTTGGATCAATCATGATGAATTTACACTCGTCTGGTCGCAGCTTGAAGAGCATCGACAGAATCATCACATTCAGACCAACGGATTTTCCTGAACCAGTAGTTCCGGCAATCAACAAATGCGGCATTTTTGAGAGGTCGGTAATCATCGTCTCGCCGCCAATGTCTTTGCCCAGAATCACTGGCAAAGCATTTTGCGAAAATTTGTATTCTTTACTCTCAATCATCTCGCGCAGGAAAATCATTTCGCGCTTTGGATTTGGCAGCTCAATTCCAATTGAAGTCCTCCCAGCAACAACCGCAATCCGCGCCGAGACAGCGCTCATCGAACGCGCAATGTCGTCAGCAAGCCCAATCACTCTTGAAGCTTTGGTTCCTGCTGCCGGCTCGAATTCATGCAAAGTAACTACGGGACCAACCTTGGCGCCGAGCGACGTCCCGTAAACTCCAAAATCTTCCAAAACTTTCGTCAGCATTTTAGACTGATTCTCCACCAATTCCTTGCTGACTTTTTTGTCTTTATTTTCAGCGGAGCGGTCGGTGAGTAAATCTGCCGTTGGTAATTGGTAAGACGATTTTGACCTCGCCAATTTTTTGGTTTTACTCGCTTTCAATTTTTGCTTGAGATCTTCGCGCGTTTCTTCCACCTCTTCTAAAACTTGATTTCGCTTCGCTGGCAATGCTTCGCGGAGTTGCAGCCTTTGTTCACTTTTAAAAAACTTCATTACGCGCTCAAAAATAAAACGCGTGGTGACCGTGCTGTAGCGGAAAAAATAAATCCAATCAGTGAGAGAAATTTCAATGATTACAGAAATTAATGTGACCGAAAATAGCAGAGCCAACAAAGCTGTGAGCGACTTAGGGATGTAGGAAATTTTTGCCAAAATGAATGAGCCATTCACTCCGCCAAGAGAATTAAATTCCCACCAACTCGGTTGTGGCAATGCGGCGAAGAATGCCGAGAGGCAGAGGATGCAAAGTGGGATCAGAATAATTTTTTGCAGAAGATTTCTGATTCCAGCACGACTGCTGATTTTGCTACCAATGCTGAAAATGATTAGGCAGAGAAAAAAAGCGGAGAGACCGATGAGTTGAAATGCGAGGTCTGCAACGTGAGAGCCGAATGCTCCCATCCAATTGCTAATGCGGTCTTCCGTTGAAACCGTGTTGAATGAGGGGTCGCTTGCGTTAAAACTGAAAAGCGCCAAAAGCAGCGCCAAAGAAAATCCAACCAAAACCAAACCAAATAAACGGCTTAGGAGACGAAAAAGAATGCGGTAAATTCTGTCGTTAAGCATTTCAAAAAATTTTAGATTAAAAAAGTTGAATCCGCGCCCATGGCTGCTCCAAGACCACTCGCCTAGAGTCGCATGCGCTCAAGGCAGTTGTTGAAAAATTTACTAATCTCATTTTTTTACAACCAACCCCATTCAAACCCTTGAATTTAATGGATCGAGCAAAAAGTCTAATTTTCTCCGCGCCGGCGAAAATTCAAAAAACACCCCAAAAAAATGCAGTCAAAAAACGTAAAAATAATTCCAAGTAATTACGAAAAATTTCTTGCCAAAATCCGTGCAGAAATTTCTCAAGCGCAAGGTAAAATTGTGAATTTGGTGGTCAGGCAAAAAGTTGAAATGGCTTGGGGGATTGGAAAATTAGTCGAAGAGCATTTGCGAGAAAATACCCAAGAAAATTCCCAAGAAAATTCCCAAGAAAATTCCCAAGAAAATTCCCAGGGAGACCAAGATTCAAGCTACGGCAAGCATTTGTTTCAGCGACTTGCCGGCGACGTCGGGATTTCGGAAAAAGTGCTCTACAAAATGCACAATTTCTACCAAACCTACCCCAAGCTTCCCAAGGATGACGAGAGCCTGAACTGGAGCCATTATCGCATTCTCGTCGGAGTAAAAAAACTGAAAGAGCGAAAATATTTGGAAGATTTGGCGAAGAAAAATGACTGGACCACGGATGATTTGGCGGAAGCGGCGAGGGGTTTAAAAAAAGAATCACCCGACTTGAGTCGCGCTGTAACCCCCTTTGAAAAAGGAGAAAATAGCCCTAAACGGCTGTTTTCGGCGGAGACCAGCACTGAGTTTAAATTTGCGGATGAGTCGGGTGATTCGCGCAAAGTTAAGAATCTGAAACCTGCTCGCGGACAGCTTTTTTCCTACTCAATTGTGCAACTAGCAGGATCGGAAAAATTATTTTTTGATTGCGGCTTCAAAATTTTTAAAGAGGTGAAACAGCGCCCGCTAAAGAGCCTGATTGGCTCTGCGGTGGTAGTGACTAAGAGTGAGGAAAAATATTTAATCAAAAAAGCGGCGCTTACTCCGCACAGGCTTTTCGCTTACAAAGCCTACCTTGAGCGCGTTGTCGACGGCGACACCATTCACGTGGTTTTGGATTTAGGCTTCGAAATTTTTCACAGAGAAATCATCCGCCTGCGCGGAATTAACGCGCCAGAAGCGGGCACAAAAGCTGGCACAAAAAGCACAAAAATGCTGACAAAAATTCTGAAGGACGCGCCGTTTTTAGTCGTGAAAACCACGGGGAAAGACATTTACGGAAGGTACGTTGCGGATGTTTTTCTGACGAATGAGGAAGTGGTGGAAGCGCAACAAGTCGCGGATTCTGGAATCTACTTGAATCAGCTGCTGCTGGACAAGGGCTCTGCAACTCTCTTTTAAAGAGGGAGAAAACAGCTGTTAGGTCTTTCCTCGAGTCGTGAACGTGGACATTGGCCGAAAACAGCCGTTAGGTTTTTCAGAGACTCCCTAACCAAAAATTGTTTTCGCGATTGTCAGCACCACCACTTCTTTTGCACCGCACCTTTTGAGCTCCTTGGCGCAATTTTCCAACGTCGCGCCAGTCGTTGCCACGTCGTCAACGAGAAGAATTTTTTTACCGCTCACCAAATCGCGGTATTTCGGTTTCACCAAAAATGCACGCTTCAGATTTTTCTCGCGCTCCTTTTTTCTGAGCTCAACTTGCGGCCTAGTATTTTTCATTCGCAAAAGCATCTCGGGGTAAAAAATTTTCTCCGGAAAAAACTTGAGCAAGTTCCTGCACAAGAAAACCGCCTGATTAAATTTTCGCTCTCTTAATTTTTTTGGATGCAGCGGAACCGCGACAATAAAGTCACAATCGACAATTTCACTTCTAGCTTTGTCAGCCAAAATTTTAGAAAATTTTTTCGCCAAAAAAGTTTGGTCGCGGTATTTAAAGCTGCCGATGATTTTTTTAATGACGTGATTGTAGCGAAAAATCGTGAGTAATTTGTCGTAAGATGGTTTTTTGATTAAGCATTTTGAGCAGAGCGGGCTTGCATGCGCGATCTCAATCTCAAATGGGTAAGAGCAGATTTTGCATTTTGGGTCGGTAACGAATTGTAGCTTTAGCCAACACTCACTACAGAACAAGCCATCTCTGCTGATTATTTTTTCACAAGCGAGACAGTGGCTCGGGAAAAAAGCTTCCACCAATTTGCTCACAAAATTTTTTAACATCGCGAATGAATGAATTATTATTTGACCGCAAACTCTTGCGCCTCAACCGTGCACGAATGTTTACTCACTTCGATCAACACAATTTTTTGCATCACGAAGTCGCAAAAAGAATTGCTGAGAATGCTGAGTCTCTAAACCTTGCCACAAATCATCTTTTGGAAATTGGGGCGTTGGATGGCTATTTGTCTAGCCTGATCGCCTCTAAGAAAAAAACTAGAATCGATCTTGATTTAAGAACCTGCTCAAAATCTCGCTGTGGTGAGGCTTCTAGCGCTGTTCTTTCGAGTACCGAAGCGGAACGTACTTCTTCGTACATGAGCATTGGAACACAGAAAAACAGCGCTAGAAGCCCATCCGCAGTTAGAGATTTTGAGCAGGTTCTAATTGCTGACGACGAATTTCTCCCCTTTAAGCCACAAACATTCGACCTCGTTGTGAGCAATTTAAACATGCATTTCATTAACGAAATTCCTCAATTTTTACTGCAGGTAAAAAACATTTTAAAACCCGGTGGGGTCTTCATTGCCAGTTTTTTTGGCGAAGAAAATCTGCGCGAGTTGGCGCATGTTTTGCACAAGTCAGAAGTGGAAATTTACGACGGAATTTCGCCGAGAATGCCGCCGACGATTGACGTAAAAACCGCGGCAATGTTACTGCAAAAAGCCGGCTTTGCTGAGGCAATTTCTGATTTTGAAAAAATTGAGGTGAGTTACTCGGATCCAAAAAATCTGCTGCGAGATTTAAAAATGATGGGACAGGGAAATATTTTGACTAAGCGGTCGCGTAAATTTTTTACCAAAAAATTTCTACAAAAAATTCTGCAAAATTACCGCGAACTTTACGGAGCTGCAGATGACACTGTTCAAGCAACTTTCGAAATTATTACCGCGACTGGGAGAAGGTAGCTCTGAGGTTTTTTCTCCTTCCTTAAATTTAACCCTCACACAAACCATGAAAAATATTTTACCTTACCGCGGCATCATGCCAATCATTGATCCATCTGCTTTCATCGCTCCAACCACAATTATTTCTGGCGACACAAAAATAGGAAAAAATTCTGGAATTTGGTACGGATGCGTGCTGCGAGGCGACGTGACAAAAATCATCATTGGTGACAACACAAATATTCAGGACAACTGCGTTCTGCACGGCACTCGCCCAAATCACGCGCAAAATAAAACCGGCTCCGAAGGCGCTCCGGTAATTGTTGGGAATGGTGTGACAATCGGGCATGGCGCAATAATTCACGCCTGCATCATTGAGGATAATTCTTTCGTTGGGATGGGATCAATCGTGATGGATTTAGCGAGAGTGGAAGAATTCGGAATGCTTGCAGCTGGAGCAGTTTTGACTCCAAAAAAAGTTGTAAAAAGCGGGCAAATTTGGGCAGGAAATCCAGCGAAATATTTTCGCGACATGACAAAAGAGGAAATGGACTACATCAAAATCTCAGCAAATAACTACGCAGAATTGGCTGCGGAGTATGCTCTGTCTAGTAACTGTAGCTCCAGATGATGTCGAAGAAGGTCATGATTGAGGAGAAGGCGATGGGAATGGTGAAGTTGTCGTCAATTTTAATCAGGCTTGGTCTGGCCTCAATTACGGTTACGCAGAAGAGGGCAAAAAATCCAAACAGATAAAACCAAATTCGTGAATCAAAAATTGCCCCGCAGGAAAGCAGGATTACGAAGCCGCTAATGAAAAATGCCGCAGATCCAGAAAATGATTTTTCAAAAAATGGTTGACTCGGAAATGACTTTCCAACCAAAGCAGCCAAGGCGTCAGAGATTACCAAAATTACAAAAGCAGTAACTGCGATTTCCTCTTTGAAGAGAAAAAAATTCACACAAGCCGCAAGGAAAACCCAGCTAGCACCACAGAATTTTTCTCCATCCAACTCATGCTCGCGCAAAATTGGTCTAAAAATTTTTGCAAAAATTATTTTAATTTTTGGATTTTTACGACGCAGATAATCCATCGAAATGATGGTAATTGCGACTGGAGACAGGATCAGGAGGCTCGTCCATTTTCCAAACTGGCAGTAACCAATTGGGATGAGGATTAGAAGTAGGTGGAGGAATTTACGGCAAATTTCGTTGGTGAGGTTCATGTGTGCGAAGCTTTATTTCTGTTGGTCGCGGTAGATCACTACTTCGTTCTTACCGACATAGCCCAAAACTTTTCGTGATTGTTCGTCGAGTAAATCGGTGTCGAGTGAGTTTAAATTCATGCCATCAACCATGTTTTTTTTGGCGTGCATTTTGGTTGCCAGAGCCTCCTTCACAGCCCCTCTATTTGCGATTTGTTTTTTCAGAGAAATAAGTTCAACCAGACCCTTGTCTCCAAAAAAGGTAAAAAATGTGAAATAAAAAATGAGTGAGAAAGCCATGAAATAGCTGGTGAATAGCGGCTTTGTGATGTGATATTTTTTTACAAAATTGTAGAGAAAACTTGTGGTCATTAGGTTCTAAAACAAATTTCTTTTACCGCGGCAATGATGTTGCTGACCTTTGGCAATGCTAGCCTCTCAAGATTTGCCGCGTAAGGCAGAGGCGCGTCAACTGAAGCTAATTTTTTTACTGGCGCGTCAAGGTAATCAAACGCCTCTTCCATCAAAATCGAGGCAATTTCACTGCCCACTGATGCAAATGGAAAACCCTCCTCAACCGTTACGCAGCGCGAAGTTTTTTTAACCGATTCAACAATTGTTTCGCGATCAATCGGGCGAATGGTTCGAAGATCAATCACCTCTGCTTCAATTCCTTCGCGAGCAAGCTCTTCTGCGGCTTCAAGCGCATATTTTACCACCAAAGAAAAGGCGACAATTGTGACATCTTTTCCTTCGCGCAAAACCTTAGCTTTACCAATTTCAACCAAATGGTCGTCGTCGTAATTTTCTTCGAATGAAAATCCGTAAGTAATTTCATTTTCGAGAAAAACTACTGGGTTTGAGTCACGAATTGCAGCTTTGAGCAAACCTTTGCAGTCAGCGGCAGAGTAAGGTGAAATCACTTTCAATCCCGGAATTGAAGCAAACCAAGCGGCGTAACATTGCGAATGTTGTGCACCAACGCGAGAAGCGGCGCCATTCGGACCACGAAATACGATTGAGGAATTCACTTGACCGCCAGACATGTAGCAGGTTTTGGCAGCGGAATTAACGATTTGATCCATTGCCTGCATGGCGAAATTGAATGTCATGAATTCGACAATTGGTTTTAATCCGGCGAACGCCGCACCAACAGCCAAGCCAGCAAAACCATGTTCGGTAATTGGCGTGTCGATGACTCTCTTCGCTCCAAATTCAGCAAGTAGACCTTGCGTGACTTTGTAGGCGCCGTTGTACTCAGCGACTTCTTCACCCATCACAAAGACATCTTGGTCGGCGCGCATTTCTTCCGCCATCGCTTCGCGCAAGGCTTCGCGAACAGTTAGTTTTCTGATTGTCATGGGAGTTTAGGAATTGGTTTAATTATTAAAACTTACACAAGGCAGCATTTTTTAAAAAATTTAGTAACGACAAAATTCAAAGAAAAAGGCGTTTTGCATCAGTCCTAATTGTAAATTTCAGTCATGATCTCTGACTCATCTGGCTCTGGGGAGTTTTTGGCGAACTCAACAATGTCGTTAATTTCACGTTTAATTTCGTCGTCGATTTTTTTGATTTCATCTTCAGAGGCGACTGCGTTGCCCAAAATATGCGCACGCAGAGAATCGATCGGATCTTTCTCTTTTTTGCAATTCAGCTCTTCCTTCGTTCTGTAAGTTGCCGGGTCAGACATTGAGTGCCCACGGTAGCGGTAGGTGTCCATTTCCAGAATCATCGGGCCGTTACCAGCGCGAACGTAATCTACGCATTTTTTTGCATCGCGAATCACGTCAAAAACATCCATGCCATTAATTTTTACACCCGGAATGTTGAAGCCAATGCCACGCTTGTGTAGCTCGTCAACCGAAGAGGAGCGCTGCAGAGAAGTGCCCATTGCGTAGTGATTATTTTCAATGACAAAAAGCACTGGTAGGTTCCACAGCTTCGCCATGTTAAAGCTTTCGTAAACTTGACCTTGATGAGCGGCGCCGTCACCAAAATAGCAGTAGGTGACATTATTGTTGCCGCGGTATTTGTCGGCGAAGGCAAGACCAGCGCCAATTGGCACCGAAGCGCCAACGATTCCATGCCCACCGTAAAAATGTTTTTCCAAATCGAATAAATGCATCGAGCCGCCCTTCCCTTTCGAAGAGCCATCGCGGCGACCAAGAAGCTCTGCCATAATTTTTTTTGGATCAGAGCCAACTGAAATCATGTGGCCATGATCGCGGTAAGTTGTGATTACCTTGTCGCCCTTTTGCATCGTAGCATGCATGCCAGTAGCGATTGCCTCTTGTCCAATGTAGAGATGGCAAAAACCTGCAATTAAACCCATCCCGTAGAGTTGTCCGGCCTTTTCTTCAAAGCGACGAATCAGCAACATTTCGCGATAAAAACTCAGCAGCTCTTTTTTGGAAAATTCCTTGCTGTCGGCAATATTTTTTGCCTTAGATTGATGAGATTTTAATGTCATTGTGATTTTGATTTGATCTAGAGGGAAAAGGATCTGCGGGTGATAAATTTCAAAGCTAAGAAGTCAAATAAGGGACGGTGACCAACATCATTTACTGTGCAGCGCTGACATCAAAAGTTTGAAAATCAGACCGTTTAAATAAGCCAAAATTACTGATCCAAATTTGATCATCCCGATGGCGAAGATGACCATCACTGCAATGATGATCGTGTATTTTACGGTGGTTTCCAAAATAAGTTTTTTGATCATTTCACTTTGATCAGTCTGCGCCGCCTTATTGCGCGACTCTTTCTTTGCCTCCTCCAACTGCTCCTCTTCACTCATCTCCTCTTGGTTAGGATCCTCATTTTTTTCACCATCCTTGTTTTGAGCATCAGATTTGGCAGCGCCAGCCACACTAGTAGGTTTTTTGACTAGATTTTTTCTTTGAGATTTTTCACTGATCTGCTTCTTCATGAAAGAAGAGAGAGTTTTTTTAGTTTGATCGGACATTGATTGTTGATGGATTGTTTTGCGACCTGTTATTTGAAATTTTTTCTCTCACCAACGAGTGAGCTGCTGGTGACGAGACTGCGCCCCTTGGCACTTCATCAACTCCAGACCTCTCCTCCGTTGACTCTCTTTGCTTTTTGTTTCTTTTTTTCCGAACCATCAACCTCATCTGCAAAACGAACTTTTCTGACTCTGTCTGTAGATGATCTTTCTAAGGAGCCTCTGAAAAACCTAAATATCTTTCCTTGTGCTCCTCTGGAAAAGGCACTTCATGAGTTTCGGCATCAAGACTACTCAAAATATCGTCAAATTTTTGCGCATTATTTGGAAGGAGCGACTTCGCCACATTGGCAATAATGCCAGCTGCTTTTCTAACCGACTTTCCTTCAGTAGCAGTTAGCAACATTTCAAGAAAGCTTTTGTAAGCAGTGACATGATCACCTTGCGCCTTGCCAAGCGCGGTGTCAGTTTGGCGGCATATTGAAGGAACCTCTGAAAAACCATCTTTTCTGGAAATTTTATCGTTACCAAATTTTTTCGCGAGCACGTACATCAAGGTACGCTTTCCTGCTCAAAAATTTGTTGCCTAAAAATTTCTCAAAAAATCTAGGTTTTTCAGAGGTTCCTGAATTTGATTAATTTTCGTATTTCCCGCGGTAGTAAACCAGTGGCGGCTTTTCGTTGATTTTACCGAAATCAAGCACCTCTCCGATGATGATGTGATGATCTCCAACCTTGATGAAGCGATGTTTTTTACACTCAAAAAATCCCAAGGAATTGTT
Organism: Rickettsiales bacterium; assembly: GCA_947496905.1. Classification (GTDB taxonomy): domain Bacteria; phylum Pseudomonadota; class Alphaproteobacteria; order Rickettsiales; family UBA1997; genus UBA2645. The sequence goes on from CANMEW010000004.1 coordinate 13,137, forward strand.
AAAAATTGGATTACCGAACTTGCCAAAAAAATAGGGCTCAATTCCCCATTTTTTAGAATTTTTTGGCGTAGCAAAACCTCCCGCTAATTCGCGCTGCTCTTGGCTCAAAATGTTTAGCGAAAAGTAGCGGTTTTTTTTGAAAAGCTTTAAATTGGCCGATGAATTGTCGATGCAGAATAGGATTAGAGGAGGATTGAGAGACAGGGAAGAAAACGAGTTGATGGTCATGCCAAAAAATTCATCAGAAAAAATTTTTTTGATTCTGGTCAAAAATTTTTGCCCTAAAAAATTCTCATCACCGAGTTTTTTTGTCAGCCTTTGTCCGAACGAATTTTCTTTTAAAAAACTTTGCCAAAAATCTTCAAATTTTTTGATGAATTTTCTTTCTGAAAAAAATTTCTCAGCAAAAAAAGTTTCAGCAAAAAAGTTTTTTTTACGTGCGCAGGCAATAATTACGCCGGTTGAGAAGAGACCAAGGCAATCGCGAAGCTTTTTTTGATCAATCACTAACTAAGGAGCATCAATTGTTTGAATGAGGAAATAAGAAAGAATCCAATCGCAATCACGCCTAAAACCATCCACAAAGAATAATTGTAAATGTAGCCGGTTTGCAGCTTAGAAACTCTGCCTGACATCATTTTACAAAAATTAGCCGCAGCATTCGGAATGCCATCGACAAGCTTCACGTCAACAATTCTCCACAGAAAATCTCCGAGTTTTTTGGTCGGCTTAACCAAGGCCGCTTCGTAAATTTCATCAAAATACCACTTGTTTAGAGACAGCTTATAGAGAGGCTGCAGCGCATTTGCTAATTTTTTTGGCAGGTCAGTTTTTACCAAATAAAAAACGTATGCCAAGGCAATTGCAACAACCCCAACAACGAGTGGAGAAATTTTTACCAGCAACGGTGCGTGATGAATTTCTTCAAGCAGCCCTCTCCTTCCCTCATTCACAAAAATTGCACCATCGAAGAAATTTCCTTCCGCCGAAATCATGTGAAAAATATTGGAGCCCAAAAACCCCGCCGCAATTGAACCAAGGGCAAGAACAAAAAGCGGAATCAACATTGGAAGTGGCGATTCATGCGCGTGATCAAAAGTGTTTTTACTAGCACGAGTCTTGCCGTGAAAAGTTAGGAACAGCAGACGCCAAGAATAGAATGCGGTAAGGAATGCAGCGGCAATTCCCATTGCGTAAGCTAGTTTTCCAACGTGACTTTCGGACATGAAGGCGGCTTCAAGAATAGCATCTTTAGAGTAGAATCCTGCGAATGGCGGAAAGCCCGCAAGCGCCAAAGAACCAATCCACATCATTGTGTAGGTGAAGGGAATTTTTTTCCAGATCCCGCCCATTTTCTGAATGTTTTGTTCGTGATGCATTGCATGAATTACGCTGCCAGCACCAAGAAAAAGTAGAGCTTTAAAAAAAGCGTGAGTCGCTAAGTGAAAAATTGCAGCCGAGTAAGCGGAAATTCCGCAAGCAAAAAACATGTAGCCCAGTTGTGAGCAAGTTGAATAGGCGATGATTTTTTTGATGTCGTTCTGAGTTAGGGCAATTGTCGCTGCAAATAGAGCGGTTGTGGCTCCAACCAGAGTTACTGTTGTCAGCGCGATTTCAGAATATTCAAAAATTGGCGAACAGCGCGCTACCAAAAATACTCCAGCAGTAACCATCGTTGCGGCGTGAATTAGTGCTGAGACTGGCGTTGGGCCTTCCATCGCATCAGCAAGCCAAACATGCAAAACAATCTGCGCTGACTTACCCATCGCGCCGATGAAAAGCAAAATGCAGATCGCGTCAATCGAGCTAAACTCCGCACCAAAAAGTGTGAATTTGTCACTGAGATGATTGGCGACTTCGGCAAAAACTTTGGAATATTCAACGCTGCCGAAAGTGAGGTAGATTAGCGCGATGGCGATGATGAGTCCGAAATCTCCAACCCTGTTAGCGAGGAAGGCTTTGATTGCCGCCGCATTGGCGGATTGTTTTTTAAACCAAAATCCGATGAGGAGGTAAGAGGCAACGCCAACACCTTCCCAACCAAAAAAAAGTTGCAAGAAATTGTCAGCGGTCACAAGTGCCAACATGAAAAATGTAAAGAGAGAGAGGTAAGACATGAAGCGCGCAATCGACTTGTCGCCATGCATGTAGGAGATGGAATAAATGTGGACGAGGCTTGAAACAACGGTCACAACCACGAGCATGATTGCGGTGAGGGAGTCGAGTTTGAGAGACCAATTAGCGGAGAAATCTCCGGATGAAATCCAGCTGACTAGAGCGACGGTTTCATTAATTTTATTTTGATGAACATCGGAAAAAACCATGAGCGCACAGGCTGCAGAAGATAAAAGCAGGGTGCTGGAAAAATATTGTGCAAATTTGTCAGAAAAATTTTTCGACAAAATTCGCGAAAAAATTCCAGAAAATAAAAATCCAAAAAGCGGTAAAAATACTGTGAGCTTAAGTAGCATGAGATAAAAAATTAGATTTTTAAAAAAGCTTAAGGGCGCCCTTAAATTTGACCTACCATAATCCCGTAGATCCAATTCTCGTGTCACCCCTTCCATTCAACTTCCAAACGCTACCAAGATTGTGCGCTGCCGGATCGTAGCGCTCCGCACCCGGATTTGGAGGCGCCATACCAGCAGCTTGAGCAATACCTACAACTGAGTGACGACAAAAAACATGAGCACCCCAAAAAATTGTATTGTAGTCACTAAAATTTCTCCTCACCTCATCCAAGTCATTCCAATTAACTTTTTTTAACTCTTTTTTGTAACGCTCCCTGATTTTCTCAATGTCTGGATTAGCTGAGGCGATGTCTGCATCTCTACTCCATCTGTAAACTGATTGATAAATTGATGTTCCGAATTGCGTTCCCAATCCAGACTGACAGCCATGAATCCAACCCAGTTCGTAACCTGGTGTGCCACCTTTTGGCATTTGCCGAAAAAGCACCCAACCCATTGGCTTGTACCAATTCTCTACGCAAGAAGTGAGGGAGAAAATTAAGAGAATTAGGAGAGTTTTTTTTAACATTTGCTACTGCCCAAATAATTGACCTTTTGAGCCGCCTGCCCAAAGCGGGTTTGCTGAAAATGCACCACCGCCACTACCGCCACTTAAAAGATCAAAATTTCCATCAATACTAGCCCCACCACTAACTACATCCATTGGACTACTGCCAAACATTCCACCCCAAGCAACTCCCATGTCGGCAGTTGTCATGTCAAAAACACCGTAACCACTGGCGGCGCCTGATGGGTTGAGATAACGATCAAAAGATGCCATTGGAGCAGTACCCATAATATTTTGAAGACACCAAGTGTAGCCACGAGAATGGCCAAAACGATATTCGGGATTACCAATCATTTTTGGATCGTAACGGTAACCGTAGCGATTGCGGTAAAAAACGTTACCACGAGAGTAAAGAACGGTGGAGCAGCCATCTTTAAAGCCCTGCTGAAATGTAGGAGGACCATCCGGTATTTTTATGCCAGACCATTTAAAAAGCGGAGTTGCTGCGCCACTAAACCATTGGCAACTACTTAACATAAAAAGTAGGAGTGAAATAAAAAAAAATCTCATCACCTCATTCCACCAAATGTTGAACCCCAAATAGAGCTATTTTGCTTAACCCAATCCGTTCGGTAGCAAAACCAAAAAGCATTTCCCCAAGCAGTTTTATATTCTGGAGAACCAGTCATTTTGTAGCCATCAACGGCATTGTTGCGGTAAAATATTTGGTAAAAAGTATTACTTCCGCCAGCCATTCCAACTTCACAGCCATCATCCCAACCTTTTTTAAACTCCGGAGAAACTTCCCCGTCTTTAAATTCCATTCTCGTGTTCGCCCTTTCCGGAAGAAAGTTCGCCATTCTTTTTTGACAAGCTGAAGTCAGCAACAAAGAGGCAACTGCTGCGATTATTAAAATAAAATTTTTCATTCAGAGGCTATTCTAATCGAGTGGTGCAAATTTTGTAGCATGCCTCTTTGTAAATTCGTCGACTGTAAGCATGCAAGCAAACCACGCCTGCCCCCAGCCGGTTTGGTACATCGGGTCATGAGTGTAGGCTCCGCTGCCAAATGTTGGTCCCGCTCCTGTTTGGTAAACTGAAGCATTGGCAAATAATTTTGCACCCAAAGCACTTTTACATCCAGCATGCCAACCCGCTTTGTATTCCGGCGGACCATCTGGCACCGCCAACTCCATTGTAATTGGCTGGTAGAAACCAAAACTTTCTGGCATGCGACAGGATGATGTGATTAGTAGCGCTAGCAGGATTATTAAGATTTTTCTCATTGTACCGAATCCAATTCAACATACCAAACTCTTTTTATCGGATTCGGTACGGGGTTCCCCGCGTAGCGCGGGGCGCCGCTCATGCGGCGTTAAGAATTTAACTAAAAAGATCGCTTACCTTCTTAAAAAAACCATCCGACTTCGGATTGTTCGCCTTGTTCTGCATGAGTCTGTCCAACTTTTGTAGCAACTCACGCTCCTCTTGCAAAAGCTTCACCGGCGTTTCGATGTTGATCTTTGCGTACATGTCTCCCCTTCTACCACCAGAATTGATGACGCTCATGCCTTTTGATTTTAAACGCAGCTGATCGCCATTTTGAGCACCTTCCGGAATTTGTAATTTTGCCTTCACGCCATCGATGGTTGGGATTTCAATCGCACCGCCAAGAGCCGCCATTGTGAAGCGGATCGGCACTTCAAAATGAATGTCATCACCTTTGCGAGTGAAGAACTGATGTTTACGAATGGAGAGGTAAACATAGAGGTCTCCCGCCCTGCCACCACGCTGCCCAGCCTCACCCTCACCCGCCAAACGAATTCTGCTTCCCTCTTCAACACCTGCCGGAATTTTAACCGAGAGAGTTTTTTCTTTATTCGCCCTACCCTCACCACGACAGGTTTTGCACGGATTTTTAATTACCTGACCAGAACCAGAACAACTTGTGCAAGCACGCTCAACAATGAAGAAACCTTGCTGCGCACGCACTTTTCCGGCGCCTTTGCAAGTTCCGCAGGTGCTGGCTTTTTCTCCATTTTGCGAACCAGCTCCTTTGCATGAATCGCAAGTTGATGGAATTGTAAAAGTTATTTTTTCTGAAGTGCCCCTGAAAGCCTCTTCCAATGAAATTTCTAAATTGTAGCGGATGTCTGAACCGGGCTGCGCTGCGCTTCTTTTTTTAGTCTGACGACCACCACCCATGTCACCGAAAATGTCGGAAAAATTACTGAAAATGTCGTTGAAGTCGAATCCTTCAAAGACTTGCCCATGATGACCTCCAGCTCCACCACCTTGCTCAAAAGCCTGATGTCCAAATTTGTCGTAAGCAGCTTTTTTCTGGTCATCCTTCAAAATTTCGTAAGCCTCAGTTGCCTCCTTAAACTTAGCTTCAGATGCCTTGTCACCAGGGTTGCGATCGGGATGGTACTGCATCGCCAACTTGCGGTAACTTTTTTTAATGTCGTCCGCTGAAGCATTTTTTGAAACACCAAGAATGTCGTAATAGTCTCGCTTACTCATGTTTTAAAAAAATTTGGAAACCTCTGCAAAACCTAGATTTTTCAGAGATTTCTTTGGTGTGAATAGAAAAAATTTAACTACTTAGATTTACCATGCGTCAGCACGACCTGTGACACTTCTCTAATTTCTGTACCAAGAGGAGAACCTTGCGCCACCTCCACTAAACCCTTAGCTACCGACTCGCAAAAGTAGGATCTCAGCAGGGTGCGCTTGCCAACATCGCCACTGGCCAAGCTTTCTCTGCCATGTAGACATTGAAGATTTTTTATAAAAAGAATATCTCCTGTTTTTATATTAAATGATTCCATTTCTCCGCTATTCCACATGTCACTCACGACAGTAAGTAGATTATTTACTGCCACATCAACCGACTCTCTGGAAATATTTTTACCATCAAAATTGTAATATAAACCATTGATGTCGCAGTCAAAATTCATGCAAAGCACACCATTTTTTCGAAAAAAAATTTCAGAAAATACATCCCTGTCTCGCAGAACATTATTCCATCCGAAAAGCGGCATTTCTAACACCTCTCTCACTTCCATTGAAAGCCTTCCATAAATTTTATCAGCCTCAAAAACAAAAGTCTTAGCCACTCCATTTGATTCAATTCCCGCTAATGAAAATAAATCTACAGGCTCTTTCCTCAGCAGCTGATCATTGTGAGGAAGTAACTCAGAACAATTGTCCGTAGATTCCAACTCAAACTGAGTTTTAATATTTTGATCGTCTAACAACTTGTACCCAAGCTTTCCCGCAAAAGATCAAGCAAAATATTCTGCAGCCTTCCTTTCGAAAGGAGCCCCAGATAAAAACATCGCAGTAATTTTTGAATCGGAGCCAAAAGCTTCCATCCCTCTCAGGAATATCTTTGAACTTTCATCTCCATCATTAGCAGCTTTCTGCAAACGATTGTGAACTTCCCTACTAAGCACTTTGAGTCCTGCATCTGTAGCAGGCTTCACCCTTACTCCATTTGATTCAGAAAGAGCCTCTGTAAATTGTTTTGATAATTGCGGCGGAACCTGAGCGGAGATGGTGGAGAATAATCTTGTGACTCTCTCAACATGCCAAGGCACTATTCTCATAAATTTATCAATTGCTTGATGTCATTAAAAGTGGTAAGAAGCATGAGCGCCAGAACCAAGCTCAAACCAATTTGGAAGCCAAGTTGTTGTACTTTTTGCGGCAAAGCTTTTCCACGAATTGCCTCAATCAAATAATAAAATAAATGCCCGCCGTCAAGTACTGGAACCGGAAGTAAATTCATCACACCCAAATTTACCGAGATCATCGCCATGAACCACAGCACCGCGGAAAGACCAATGTCAACGGTTTTGCCGGAATATTGAGCAATTTTTATTGGACCGCCAAGCTCTTTTACCGAACGCTTTCCGGTGATTAATTCACCCAATGCTTTAAAAATCGCGCCAGAAATGCGGTAAGTTTCTTGACCACCTTCAACAAAACTTTGTCCTAAATTTAAATCTTGATGAGAGGTGATTGATGCGCTAACGCCAAGCGTTGGGACATTTACCTCATCACCAAAAAAATCTTTTCTACTTTGAATTTTAGGCGCGATTTTTTTCTCAAAAATTTCCTCACCGCGCTTAATTTTAAAAATTAATTCTCCGCCAAAACTTCCCGCCACCGCTTCACGCACATTGTCAAAATCCTTAATTTCCCTCCCATCAATCGCCAAAATCTCGTCACTTTTTTTTAAGCCAGATTCAAATGCTGCGCTTTGAGGCAATACTTCCTCAACAATTGGCAGCACTGTGTTCAGACCGTTTTGATGAAACAAAAAAGTAAAAATAAAAACTGCTAAAATAAAATTAGCCACTGGCCCCGCTACCACGATTGCCATACGCTGGTAAACATTTTTTCCCACAAAAGATTTTTTTCTTTCCTCAGTTGACATGCTGCTAATCGCCTCTGCGTCAGGCATCGAGGCACCATTTTTGTCACCAAACATCTTTACGTAACCACCAAAAGGAAGGAGACAAATTTTCCACTGCGTACCTTTTTTGTCGGTGAATCCACAAAGCTTTCGACCGAAGCCAATGGCGAATTCTTCAACCGCAACCCCACACAAACGAGCCACATAAAAATGCCCAAATTCGTGAATGAACACGATCAAGGAAATGATGAAAATAAAGGAAAAAAAATTGTGTAGAATCAGTTGAGCTAGCTGCATGAGGTAAATGTTGGAGGGTTTCTAAAATTTTTTAGAGGCTAGAGCGTTTCTACGCACGTTGGCAAGAGGATGTTAACGCTGGTACAGATATTTTTGAAAGTTACGAAAAATTAAACGGATGTCCATGTGATTTCCTAGATTAGAAGTCGCGTCATTTATGGCTCCGTATTTAAGACGAAGTAATGGCGCAAGCTTTTCCTCTCCCAATTCTTCAACTCCAGTTTTGGTGTAATGCTCTAACACAAAACTAAGAAATTCTTGCCGCTTGTCGTTGAAGTGCTTGGCAATTTCTGTCTTTGCATTGGTAGCTCGATCCTTGCGGCTCAAGGTTGGTAATGCGTAAGCGACATGCACTAACACGTCAAACAAATCGCTCTTTTCAGCATTAATGACTTTTTGCATCTCCGCCAATTGATCATGCCCAAATCCTTTTTCCGCTAACCCACTCAACAACTTAGCGCGAGTATCTGGCTGACTCCACAACATGCGCAACTCTTCTTCATTTTGAAAAAATTCAGGCAGTTTCCCAAAAAGCGTTTCCATGAATTGCTGCGAAGACATTGGCGTGCCGTCTTCTTGCCAAAAACTAGTAACAATCATGCTTTGAATCGTGCGCTCTTTGCTGTCTGCCAGCTTTACTTTCACTCTCTTCTTACAAACACAAGGACGCTGACCACATTTTGAACAAGGTTCTTTCTCGCATTGGCAGGGACTCTTGCCGCACATGACACAAAGATTTTTTTCGCAAACACAGGGTTGAGTGCTACATTTCGAGCAAGTTTCTGGCTCAATCGGATCACCATCCCAGTCCTTGTCACTGAAGCGACGGTGAGCTTTCACGAAGTCGTAAATTGTAAAATAATCCTTACCGTCAAAAAGCCGCGTGCCACGTCCAATAATTTGCTTGAACTCAATCATGTTGGTTACCGGACGAAGCAAAACGATGTTGCGAATGTTGCGCGCATCAACGCCGGTAGAGAGCTTTTGCGAGGTAGTTAAGATTGTGGGGATAGCTCTTTCATTGTCTTGAAAATCGCTAAGATATTGATCGCCAAGCTTGCCGTCATTGGCGGTAACGCGCTGACAATATCCCGGATCTTTGCTGGTTTTAATTTGATTAATCAGGTCGCGCACAAGCAGCGCGTGGTTTTGATTGGCACAAAATACCAAAGTTTTTTCATTCTGATTTATTTGCTCCATGAATAATTTCACGCGATAAGCCTCGCGCTCTTTGATCTCAATAGTTGCGTTAAAATCCTTTTCTTCGTAAAGCTTTCCTACCTCAATTTCACCTTCAACCACCGTGTCATCTGGTGTGTAGACATACTCATCAAGCGTTGTGGAAATTTGTTTGACGCGAAAAGGCGTTAAAAATCCATCATTAATTCCCTCCTTGAGCGAGTAGGTGTAGACTGGCTCGCCGAAATAAGCGTAGGTGTCCACATTGTCTTTACGCTTCGGGGTGGCGGTTAGTCCAAGCTGCACAGCTGGTGAAAAATAATCGAGAATCGCGCGCCAATTACCTTCATCATTTGCCCCGCCACGATGGCATTCATCAATCACGATAAAGTCGAAGAAATCTTCTGGGTAATCTCCGAAGTAAGGCGAGGGCTTTCCATCCTTCAACGGACCACTCATGAAGGTTTGGAAGATCGTAAAGAAGACGCTCGCATTCGTTGGTACGCGGCCTTTTTTCTTAATCTCGTCGGGAGAAATTCTGATCAAAGCATCATCTTCAAATGCAGCAAAGGAAGTAAAATCGTTACGCGCTTGAGTTGCCAGAATGTTGCGATCTGCAAGAAATAAAACGCGCGGACGGCGCGATGGTTCATGGCTCAAATTCCAGCGAGCTTGAAACAATTTCCAAATAATCTGAAAGGCAATCGAGGTCTTGCCTGTGCCGGTTGCCAGTGTTAGCAAAATACGATTTTTATTTGCAGCAATTGCTTCAAGCACACGATTCACCGCCAATTCTTGGTAAAACCGAATTGACCAGCTGCCGCTTTTATCGGGAAATTGCACCGCGGCAAAACGATCGCGCCAAACCTTCTCTTCGGCATCTTCTTCAGAAAAATTCTCCGCCCAAAGCTCGTCGGGAGTGGGATATTTTATCTGCTCACCCTCTTTGCCAGTCTTCATGTCAATGCCGTAAATGCCTTGTCCGTTGGTTGAATAAGCCAATCGAATAGCCAACTTGTTTGCATAATTCTTAGCCTGCGCCACGCCTTCCGTTAGTTCCTCATTCCAACTTTTAGCCTCAACCACCGCGAGTTTTACGCCTCGATATTCCAACACGTAATCAGCCGTAAGCGCCTTACCGCGCTTGCCTTGCCCTTCTATTCGCCCAGGCACAATCGAAAATTCCCGACGAATACGACTTTCCAAAACAACGCCCCAACCAGCAGCTGCAAGCGCTGGATCAATATGCTCGGCTCTTGTTTCTGCTTCGTTCATGGTTTTTGCTTTTGTTGAAGATTTGTTTTTATTTACGCCATCACGTCAGCATCAGTTTGAAACTCACTTGGTAACGATAAAAAGTAATGTTTGGCGTCATCGTCAAAGCGCGCCTGATCCTTTTGTCATCCTCGTGCGCAATGATTGCACCAAGTACTACTTGTCCATTTTCAGCTAGTTCATCCTGCACAAAACTCATGTAGCGAAGTGTTTGACCAACCACTGCATCGCTAGCTCGCCCTTTCTTCAATTCTACAACTAGTAAACGCTTTTTGTCTTTGCTGATGGCAAGAATGTCTAGTGGACCAGTATCGGTTTGATATTGTTGAGCCTTTTCTCCATCCTCTTCGTAAATGTCGTAATCCTTCCCCAACTCAGTGTGTGACCAGTTTTTAATTAGAAATTCTTCCAAATGTTCCTCTAGAGCAAATGAAGATGGGTCTTCAACGGATAAATCTGTCGAAATAAGTTTTGGTGCCGATATGCCTCCCAAAAGTTTTTCAATCTCCCCAGCATGTTTGGTAATGTTGCTGGAAGTACCAATTGATCCAGTAGAATTTCTTAACGCCTCACTCATCGCTGTCCGTTCGATGATTACATTTAACCACGTAACGGGCCGCCGGTGACACAAAATCTTACCCGATTCATAGTAATAATCGCCACTAACTTCACCGACACGATACCTACCTGCGCCATCAGGACAAAGCACGATGTCAGTCTTTTTAAGACCTTTAGACACTACCCACACTGAGCCGCAAGCTAATCCTGCGCCAATCTTTGTTTTGCCTGGGTGCGAAGCAAGAAAGACCGGAATAAATTCTTTGTTAAAAGCCCGCCATTCTTCTGGCAGTTTATTTGTTAAGTCTTGGTTAATTCCAAAATCTGTGCCAATAAAATTGCCAGCAAAACACTCTTCGGAATAAACACTTTTCTTGCCAAGCATGATGCGGTAGTAGTTTCTCATAATCGTTTGGTTACTTAATTTATTTTGTTTGTTTTGAGTCGGCCTCGGAGAGGCTAATTTTCTTGATGTGACGATCAAAGTCTGATTCGAACAACCGATCTTGCACGATTCGGTATTTCTCAAATTCACTTTCTGCAAACGCTTTAGCGATTTCCGCCGTAACTTTTCCAGCATCGTTCAAAACCACTCGCTCTGTTACTTCGATAAAACGGTTCAGGCGAATTTCCCAGTCCTGCATTGTCATTGGAATTTGTCGCAGTGCCATGTCTTCAGCCATGTCGAGATAGGCTGAAACCAAACGTTGTAGCTGCTCCATTTCACTCTCTGTTAGATAGTTTTTGGCGACAACAACATCAAATTTTTGAACCTTTCCGCTGGGTGCGTCCTGCCAAGAAGTCAGTCCCATATTTGGCTTGTCAGCGTTGGCGCGGTCGCAAATAACTTCTGCTGCCGTTTGACCATGAATAGCCCAGTGCAACTTGTTTTGTACAGTAGCAAAAAATCTCTTGGTCGCCTGTGCCGTTACGTCGTAGTCAATTGAGGTAGAGTAAATATCGGTGATCTTTTGGTAAAACTTGCGTTCCGAGAGGCGTATTTCCCGAACACGCTGTAACTGCTCTTCAAAATATTTTTTTGTGAGGACTGATCCGTCATTCTTCAATCGCTCGTCATCCATCGCGTAACCCTTGATTGCAAAGGATTCAACAATGTTGGTTGCCCATTTGCGAAACTGAACAGCGCGCTCAGAGCTAACTTTGTAACCCACGGCAATGATTGCAGCTAAGTTGTAATGCTGAGTGTCATAACTCTTGCCGTCGGCAGCAGTTATTCGAAAATTTCGAATAACTGAATCTTCTTCCAGTTCGCTGTCAGAAAAAATCTTTTTTAAGTGATAGCTGATGGTCTGGGTTTCAATACCATAAAGCAGCCCCATCATTTTTTGCGTGAGCCAAACATTTTCATCGGCATAAATTGTCTCAACCCCACCTTCACCACTAGCGGCAACAAAGGTCAGATATTCCGCCGCTGATGAGCGAACAAAATTGTTTAGGGCGATCTGAGGTTTCTTTTTTTTCACGGGTTTGTTTGGCATTTTTTTCTTTGGATAATTGGGTTTAAAGTTGACCGGTGAAGGCTTGGTGGAGGAGGGACTTCTTCAATGCCGCAAGCAGGGCGAGCTTCTTCTCAAAGATATGGGCGATGTGTTGGGTTTCTTCCTGAAGAGTTTTTATTTCACTGACGATTCGACGTTGTTTTTCAATTGAAGGATAACTTATCGGAAACTCCCTAACGTCTTTAACATTTAAGTTTGGAACACCAGAGCTGCTAATACTCTTTTTTGCTAAAAGTTTTATCGAAGGAGAATTTAGGTAGAGCTTCAAAAAGTAGTTATCCAGTTTTATCGCGATGGGCCTGATAAGAGTTAAACTCACATAAACACTAAACTCGAAGTCGTGTTCAACCACGGCTGCTTCGCCAAATTTAGCACCAACTCTTGAATAGAGAATGTCTCCTGCTTGAGGTTTATTTTTCTTAGTCAATTTCTCGTGAAAGCCTCTGGAAATAAACCGGTATTTTTTCAGCAAAACTTCGCCATCTTTAACATTTTGGGCAGATAAAAAGGGAATTCCAACAGTCTCATCAACGTATTTTGGGGTCGATGCCACGCCACAGGTGATAATGCTGCACAATTCAACCATTCTTTTTTGTTCCCACCCCGGGCCGCGCTGGGTGAAGACGGATTGGAGGTGGCTTTCGAAGAGGGCGCGGGCGTTTTGGAGGTTCTTTTCGGCGTTGGCT
>CANMEW010000005.1:0-11745 GCA_947496905.1 Rickettsiales bacterium
GACTCGATCTTACTCAACTTCGTGACACCGTCAACTAACTTGGCGACATCTTTGCCAAAGTCTTTTTCGATTTCTTCAAGCGTGATTTCAGTGTCTTCAACGACGTCGTGGAGTAGGGCGGTGATGATTGATTCTTGATCGAGTTTTAGATCGATGAGGATTTCTGCGACAGAAAGCGGATGAGAAAAATATGGATCGCCGGAATGGCGTTTTTGATTACCGTGCGCGGTTTTGGAGAGGATGTAAGCCTTGCGAATCAAGGCTTCATTAACGTTTGGATTGTAGGAGTGGATTTTTGCGATTAGTTCTGAAGAGGAGATCATTTGGCGTTGTTTCTCCTGCGCTGGACCTAGTCGTCGACTTGGATGTTTTCGTCTAGGAATAGAGTGTCTTTCAAGAGGATGCGTGATTCACCTTCTTCTTCGATTGCTTCAGTGATTTGGTGATCAGCCGTTGTAACATCAATAACGCCACGATTTTTAATGGAGCGAATGATATTTTTTTTGACATTCTCAACGTCGACCAAACCTTCAGCGATTTCGCGCAGCGCGATGACGGCTGGTTTTTCTTTATTGTCGAGAGTTGTTCCGGCGCCAGACAAGATGCTTTTGGCGCGATTGCTCGCAATCAAACAAAGTTCAAAGCGATTAGTTACGACTGTAACACAGTCTTCGACGGTAATTCTTGCCATTGCGAGTTTGAAATTTAGTTTTTGGGAGAGATGTGTGGAGCCGCGTCAAATGCGATCGCGCAACCTAAAAATCACAATTCAGCAAATCAACAAAATTCATGACAATCACAATTCACGGTCCGGAAGATTTTTTAAAAATGCGCGCTGCAGGAAAGTTGGCGGCAGAAATTTTAAACTTCGTTACGGAGTTCGTAAAAATTGGCGTCACCACCAACGAGCTTAATAAATTATGCCACGACAAAATCATCGCCAGTGGTGCGATTCCAGCTCCTCTTCACTACAAGCCGCAAGGTTTTAAAAACCCTTTCCCCAAATCAATTTGCACCTCAGTGAATGAGGTAATTTGCCACGGAGTTCCAAATGACATGCCGCTAAAAAATGGCGACATTGTTAACATTGACGTGACGGTAATTTTGGACGGATGGCATGGCGATTCCAGTCGCATGTATTTCGTCGGCACTCCTTCAATCAAGGCAAAAAGATTGGTTCAAGTGACTTACGATTGTATGATGTTTGGCATCGAGCAAGTGAGGCCGGGAGCCTGTCTAGGAGACATCGGCAATGCCATTCAAACTCATGCTGAGAAAAACGGATTTTCAGTTGTGCGTGATTATTGTGGACATGGCATTGGTCGCGTTTTTCACGCTGAGCCGAGCGTGGTTCATTACGGAAAAAAAGGCAGCGGAATGGTTTTGAAGGAAGGAATGTTTTTCACGATTGAGCCGATGATTAACGAGGGTAGGTATGAAGTAAGAAGAGACGCTAAGTTGCTGAATAATGACGTGGAGTATGAATGGACGATCATTACTCCAGATTTAACTAACGGAAAAAGATCTCTCTCTGCTCAGTTTGAGCACACCATTGGCGTGACTAAAGATGGTTTCGAAATTTTTACGATGACTTAGTGGATCGAGACTGTCCTAAGCCTAAGCGCAGCAGTATAGTATACGGCGACTTAGGCTTAGACAGATTCTTCAATTTACATAATATCCATTATGGTAGATACGCATGAAAAAGGATTTGAGCAAATTAGTGCGGTAAAACCACTTCCAAAATTTCCTTATTTCCTTTTCGTCGCACTTCACAGAATGGAGAAAGTTTGTTTGAGCAAAAAGTTCATGACGGGCTTGCGCATTCTTCATCTCCTCATCCGCAAAAACCTGAATATCATTCAGAGCGCGGTAACATGTTCGCCAACATCGTGAACTCGCAGAAAATCCACGCCCTTCCCTACTAAAAATTTTGAGATTTCTAAAGTTTTTTGTGCACGGTCTCCGTCCATTTTCACCGCATCAAGGAAGCTTTTTTTTGAGTGACCAATGTAGCGCGGAAGCCCAAGAGCTTTGTAAGCATCGATGTTCTTCAGAATACGAATTGACTGCTCTGCATTTTTTCCAAAACCAATTCCGGGATCGAAAATTAACTGCGATTTTTTGACGCCTTTTTTTTCTAAATCAGAAATTTTTGCCATCGCCCAATTCAAAATTTCCTCATTCACATTGATGTGCGGATTGACGATCAGATCAGTATTCACCGGCACTGAGAGGCTGTGCATCAAAATTGTCGTAACGTTTTTCTCCGCAATAAATTCCACGATTTCCTCGTCAACTAATCCGCAAACGTCATTCACGACATCAATCCCAAGTTCGTAAGATTTTTTAATCACTTCGAAGTGACGAGAATCGATGCTGGTCTGAATTTTTTTCCCCGATTTTTTACTGAAATTTTTTACTTCATGTAGTAGCGCAGGCAGAATTTTTTCTAGCCGAGACCACTCCTCTTGCGCCGTGATTTGTGTGGCTTGCGGACGAGTTGACTCTGCACCAATGTCGATGACATCGGCGCCTTCTTCTAAAATTTTTTTTAAGTGATTTGTTGCGGTTGCGAGGGAATTAAATTTACCGCCATCTGAGAAGGAATCTGGAGTGACGTTGAGGATGCCAACAATTTTTACCATTTACGCTCAAACTTTTTACGCAGAATAATCGCGACCAAATTCAGTAAAATTAGAAAGCCCAGCAAAACCAAAATTGCCGCAGCGGTTTTCTCAGCAAAGCCAGCCTCTGGTGAATCTGACAAAAGGTAAATTTGCACCGGAAGCACAGTTGTTGGGTCGGCAAAGCTTTGCGGAATATCAGCGATGAAGGCCACCATGCCAATCATCAGCAGTGGTGCGGTTTCGCCGAGCGCGCGCGAAATTGCCAGAATTGTTCCCGTCATTATTCCCGGCACGGAAAGTGGCAGCAGGTGATGCAAAGTAACCTGCATTTTTGAAGCACCAAGAGCCGATGCGCCGTCGCGAATACTACTTGGAATCGAGCGAATAGTGTTGCGCGTCGCAATGATGATTACCGGCAGAACCAGCATGAAGAGTGTCATCCCGCCCACCAAGCTTGAAGAGCGCGGCAGATTCATGAATTGCAAATACACCGTTAAACCGAGTAGTCCGTAAATAATTGAGGGGATCGCCGCCAAGTTGTTAATGCTGATCTCGATGATGTCGGTGATGCGGTTTTTCGGCGCGAATTCTTCGAGATAAAAAGCGCACATTACGGCGATTGGAAAAGCGAAAATCATGAAAATTAGCATCACCAAAACTGAGCCAGTTAAGCCAGCGCCAATGCCAGCTATTTCAGGCTCGCGCGAATCTGCAAATTGAAAAAATTTCCAGTTAAAAACTTTTCTCACGTGATTTTCTACGGCTAATTTTTCTAACCAAGAAATCTGATTTTTATTCAAGGACGAAGCATTTTTGCGCTTCAAGAACATGTCGGCTTTTGACGAAGCACTAAACCAAAAAATTGATTTTTTTCCGATTAAATCTGGGTTTTTTTCGATCTGCTTTTTGAGCTCCAGATTGCTGATTTTACTGAGGATTTGGTAGAGAGAGTTAATTTCGGAAAGCTCACGCGCTTCCGAGAATTTTTCCTTCAGAGAGGTTTTGATTAGCTGACGATGATCAATATTTGCGATGTCAGTTTCTTTGCTGAGATCGACCTCAAGCGCAATTTCACTGCGCAAAAATGCGCCACCACCTTTGGTTAAAATCATCGAAAATAAGATGACTAAAAATATTAGCGCGAAGGTAACTGACGCCATTCCACAAGCTTTAAACAAAAATTCCTGCAGGTGACGCTTCTTAAGATTTTTAATTTTTTGCTCAGTCATTTTTAAAAAATTTGAGTTTGCGTCTAACCTAATTGGTAGCGGCGGACTTCCTATTGCGGAGGCGCGGATTTATTCCGTGCGAAGCAATTCAATCAGCACCAAATTTGAACAAAGTTCAAATTTGATTAAGTCCAACATTCCCCAATTTTTACATCCACTTTTAGCGGCACATCTAGCGTGAAGACGCTCTCCATTTCCGATTTTAAAATTTTCGCCACCATCTCCACCTCGTCATTTGGCGCTTCAACAATTAGTTCATCGTGAATTTGTAGAATAATTTTTGAGCGCAGATTTTTTTCCTCTAATTTTTTACTCAAGCAAATCATCGCCTTCTTAATGATGTCCGCAGCGCTGCCTTGTATTGGTGCGTTAATCGCCTGTCTTTCAGCCTCCGCGCGAATCATCGGATTTTTATTGCCGATGTCACGAATGAAACATTTTCGTCCAGAAAAAGTTTCGACGTAACCATTTGCGCGTGCCAGCTCGATGTAATTTTTCATCGACGCCTCAATGCCCGGATAGGCCTCGAAGTAAGATTTAATGTAATTAGCAGCCTCACCGCGAGAAATATTGAGTTGCTTTGCAAGTCCGAAAGCACTGATTCCGTAGATGATGCCAAAATTTATTGCTTTGGCTTTCGAGCGAAGTGAGTCGTCAATTTCATTTTCAGGAACTTTAAAAACTTGAGCAGCGGTAATTTTGTGAATGTCCTTTTCGTCTTTGAAGGCTTGGATCAGATTTTCAATTTTGGCCACATGCGCAAGTACACGCAACTCAATTTGCGAATAGTCGGCAGAAATTAAAAAATGATTTTTTTCGCTGACAAAACTTTCGCGAATTTTTTGCCCTTCGAGACTTTTGATTGGAATATTTTGAAGGTTTGGCTTGCTAGAGCTGAGCCTGCCGGTGATGGTTGAGATCGTAGAAAAGTGTGTGTGAATTCTGCCGGTTTTCGGATTAATTTCTTTCGGCAAAGAGTCGGTGTAAGTATTTTTTAATTTTGAAAATTTACGAAATTCTAAAATTTTGCGAGCGATTGGATGACCTTCTTCTTCGAGCTCTTCAAGCACACCAACGCCAGTTGAAAGTGCTCCGGTTTTCTTCGATTTTTTTGATGAATCTAATCCAAGCCTTTCAAACAGAACTTCTGCGAGTTGCTTAGGAGAGGCGATGTTAAATTCACCTCCGGCAAGCGCGTAAATTTCAGCACTCAGCTCATTAATTTTTTTACCAAATTCGCCGGAAAGTCGGTGCAGTTTTTCGACGTCAATTTTAATTCCACTAATCTCCATTTGTGCTAGAACCTCTAGTAAAGGTTTTTCGTAGGAATTGTAAGTTTGGCTTAATTTTAATTCGAAAATTTGCGGATGAAAAATTTTGTAAAGTCGATAAATCGCAAAATTTTTGAAGCAAAAAAACTCGGCTTTTTTTTCGGTGTCAGAAAAAATTTCCGAATCTTGTTTTTCTGTAATTTTAGAAAAAATTTCTCCGAATCCGCACTCTTCAATTTCTTCATCGAGATTGATGTCTATTAGCTCGCGCAGATCATTTTTGACCGAAGAATTGAGAAGGTGATTAATCAGTGAGACATCTTCAAAAGCGGTTAGGCGTGGGAAGAATTTTAAAAAAGATTTCGCGTCAAAAAAAACTTTTTTGATTGAGTCGTCAGTAAGAATTTTTTCTAACAACTCTATTCCAAATCCTTTCGCTTCAAACTTTGGTGACGGAGCGGATTCGAAGCCAAAGAGATCCGAACTGTAATTTTTTTCGATGCCCCTCCCCTTCTCATTTACCGCAAAATAAAAAATTTCCCTCGGCGTTTCGTCGCTTTTGCAAGTCGAAATTGTCACGAAATTTAGCTCGTTTTTTTGAGTAAAAAAATCGATTGTTGCGATGCCATTTAGCGCCGCTTCCGCCATCAACTTTTCAACCATTTCTACAGAAGTAATTTCGATTTTTTTTACCTCCTCAAAAGCAATTTCAGTAATCAAATTTGAACTTTGCTCAAATTTGGCGCCGATTGAATTGCTGCGCGCGGAATAAATCTGCGCATCCGCAATAGAAATTCCGAATTCTTTCTGAACCCTTGTCACCAGAGACCTAAAACCCTGATCCTCCAAAAAAGAAATTAATTTATTTGGGTCTAGTGCCCTGATTTTCAAATCATCGAACGTGGTGCTGAGCTCAACATCCTCCTTCAACGCCGCTAAAATTTTTGAAAGCTTCGCCCTCTCCTCTCCGTCAAGTAAAAGCTGCCGTCTTTTCTCCTGCTTAATTTCATCAAGATGAGAAAAAATATTTTCTAGAGTTCCAAATTGCTGAATTAACTCCGCCGCAGTTTTTGGACCTATTCCCTTCACGCCAGGAATATTGTCGGAAGCGTCTCCCATCAAGGACAAAACATCCAAAACTTTTTTCGGCTCAACGGCAAATTTTTCCTTCACCTCGGCAATTCCGATGAATTTATTTTTCATCGAATCGTACATGAAGGTGTTTTCATCGACCAACTGCATTAGATCTTTGTCGGAAGAGACAATCAGGGTTTGGTAACCGGCGGCGGCAGATTTTTTTGCAATGGTGGCAATGATGTCGTCCGCTTCAAATCCAACTTTTTCTAGAATTTGTAAATTTACTGCCTCTGCAGCTTGGCGAACAATTGCAAATTGTGGCTTGAGATCTTCTGGGCATGGTGGGCGATTGGCTTTGTAGGCGGGATAAATTTCGTTACGAAAAGTTTTTGATCCAGAGTCAAAAACCACTGCGGCATGACTGACATCGAGTCCAGCAAGTAGTTTGATCAGCATGTTGGTGAAACCGTAGACCGCGCCGACTGGCGTTCCATCAGCTCTGGTCAGTGGTGGCAAAGAATGGTAAGCACGAAAAACAAAGCCGTAGCCGTCAATTAGTGCAATTTTTTTGGACATGAATTTGTGAGAATTTTTGGCGAGAAATTTATTTTGTTCACTCTGAGTAGTTCATGGTTCGACAAGCTCACCACGAACGGAGATGAACTCACCACGAACGGACTTTGGGTTAAATTTTCCCCGCAACTTCATCTGAAAAAATGTAGTTTCCGGTGACGGCCTGAACATCGTCGCAATCCTCAAGCACATCAATCATTTTCATTAATTTTTGTGCTTGCTCTAAGTCTGAAATTTCATTCACAACTTTTGCTTTCCAATCGAGCTTTGCGGAAAGTGGGTCTTTAAATTTTTCAATTAGGTCGTCACGAACTGTAGTAAAGTTTTCCGGAGAAGTGATTACGACATGGACTTCGCTGGAAGACTCTACCTCATCTGCGCCAGCTTCTAAAGCGGCTTCAAACATTTTTTCTTCACTCGCAATTTTTTCATCAAACTGGATCACGCCAACGCGATCAAACATGAAACCAACTGAACCGGTTTCTCCCAAGGCGCCTCCAAATTTTGTAAAAATGCTACGCACTTCGCTCGCGGTTCGATTGCGATTGTCGGTCAAGGCCTCAACAATAATTGCGATGCCGCTAGGTGCGTAGCCTTCGTAGCGAATTTCTTCAAAATTTTCTCCGTCAGCTGAACCGGAAGCTTTTTTAATTGCAGCGTCAACACGATCCTTCGGCATGTTGTTGGTACGCGCCTCGATGATTGCATTGCGAAGACGTGGATTGAAGTTCGGATCTGGCTGACCACTTTTTGCCGCAACGGTAATTTCGCGCAAAATTTTGGTAAAAAGTTTTGCCTTTTTTGCGTCTTGCGCACCCTTGCGGTGTTTGATGTTTGCGAATTGTGAATGTCCTGACATTTGGAATGGAATGAGATTTAAATGGAGGTGAAACCTTGAAATCGTGAACGCAAAAAACATTGGCGAAGCCGCGCTGTCAAACAATTTGAATTTAAGAAGGTTAAATTTTTAATCTAAAAATTCGAAATCAAAAAAATCTCTGAAACCAAAGCTATTGGGTTACAAAATTGGATTTTTAGAGGTGACCTAAAAAAACTCGCTAGCGTAAACAACGCGAGAAATTCTTACATCAAATATGACAAAAACTATCTTAAGCAAAGACAGAGAAGAAAGAATCAGGCTTGGAGAGAAAATCCTTGTCGCACAAGGCGATGTGAGGCTTGGCGGCGAACCAGGCTCACTAGATAAGATGCTTGGAGCAAAAGAAAGGAGAAGAGTTATTGGAGAGCAAGTTGTTGTTCAGGACGAAAATTATGAAGAATATTGTATCAATGCATTTGATAATTTTATTAAAAAAATCAGCACTTCGCAAACTCCTGAAACCTTACATACAATAAGTAGAGGCCTTGAAAAAATAGAGCAGCGATATGGCGAAATATTGCAGGAGCTTAAAAAAAACGATCAGGTGAATTGGTCTCAGGTTTCGACCAATCTCATGATGCTGTCCAGTAATTTCATGGCACTCCCCAGCTTAGATATTGCAAGTTATGCCACTAAATCGATTTCAGACGCTCTAACTTGGCTGCAAGAAAAATCAGGCGGCATCAAATATGGTGCGGTGATGTTTGCAGCGTCAAGACTCACAACCGACCAGGCGACGTCTGCAAAACTAGTAATGGCAGCAACTGTAGCAATAGACGCTGCCTCCTCCGTTGGAGTGCAAGCAGTAATGGTGGGGGATATAGATTACCCTACCACTGTTTATTGCGGGCCGCAAATTAATTGCGATAATTTAAGAGGGGCGGCGGAATCAGGAGAAATAATGCTTCTGGAAAAAGACCAAGGATTTACGAAGACTAAAGAAATTGAAGAAGATATAAAAAATATTGAAAGAGTAATTCTAGCGGCGCATGGCTACGTAAATTTAAATAATGATAGTGACGGCAGACAGCGTTTCGAGGAAGAGGCGCTTGTGCGGGCAGATAAATTTGCCGCGCACGTTTTTCCAAATGCTAAAATTATCCACTCTCTTGGTTGTAGAATTGGAACCAATCCGAGAAAAAACTATGACCCCAACGATCTTAAGCCAGGTCAAATTCTTTTTCTTCACGCCGGAGCCCTCGATGTACCTTTGACGATGATGAGAAGAACGGCGGAATTTTTAACAATAAATCCAAATCCCGAAGCTCCTTTTTCAGTTCCACTACAAATTCTTGCCAAAAATCAAGACGGATCAACAACCTTTGCCGAACTAACACCCGTACCATTTGAGCAGACTGCTGCAGCAATAAATGATGAATCAATTAGTAGCGAAGAAGAGAGAGTTAGTATATTATTTAACCTAATAACCACGCATATAAACACCCAGAAAAATTCTGCCTTAGAAAATTTTGTCGACAATCGGCAAATTGCTTCGGAGCTGGAAAAATTAGGGTTCAGGGATTTTTCTACACAAAAAGATAAAGCTGAATTTGTGCGGGATTATCTAGGGCAAGAACTTTTAGCGGACAACAAGCAAGCAATGGATGCAAGCCTGGCGGAACTTGTTGAGAAAATGCTTAGGCTTAAATTGATGGATGCGGATTATGACATTGGTAAAGAGTATAATGCAGTGCTTGTAGCAGCCAATGTCGGTAATAATGACTTGCTTGAAGTATTGATAAGAAATCGCGCGAATACAAGAATGCTAACTTGTGGGGGGGGATAATGCCGTTCATCTTTCGGCATTAAGAGGAAACTGTGAGGGCGTCAGTCTTTTGGTTGGATGCGGAGTCAGCGCAACTCAGCGAAACATTTTTGGAGCAACTCCGCTTTGGTTCGCGGCAAGTAGAGGGCATTCTCAATGCGTTGGCTTTTTGATTGGGAAAGGAGCCAACCCTGATGAAGCAACTGATCGAGGAACAACCCCTGTCTACATGGCGCTGAGGGAAAAATATTTTCAAACTGCTCACATCTTGTTGGCTGAGAAAAGAGTTGATGTTCATCAAGTAGATACAACTGGTGCAAACTTGGTTTTTGCCGCAGTATTTATTGGCGACTCTAAAAGCCTTAGTATTTTACACGAAAGAGGAGCTGATTTTAACCTGATAGCAAAAAATGGAAGAACAACCCCACTAACACTCGCGCTCAATATTTATGCAAACGACATAACTGACGCTAAAAACTATAAAGAAAATTTTATTCTTCCTTTGATCAAAAATTATGGAGCCAATCCGGCATTAGAAGTTCCTGCCTTATATCAAAAAACTGCACTCGGCTTTATTGCTGAAAGGCATCCTGATTTAGCAGAGCAAATGATAGCTGCCCGCAAAGAATATCTTGCAAATCAAAAACCCGAAACCTCTCCGGAGCAGCCACAGGAATATGCGGAACAACTAGTGAAGGGCGAACGCGAATTGTAATGACTCCACTTGAATCTGACACTCCGAATTTTTAGACGATCAAATTTTAGGACACTCTGAAACGCCTACCAACTCAATCCAAAAACAACAAATTTTCTTCAAATAATCCTCAAAAATACTCTAGAGAGAATGGCTTCCGTAGAGCAACTCTACTCGACTGACGCTCCAAAGGATTCGCTTCAGCTTCAGCTTCAGCTTCAGCTGTAACTGCTGCAAGATGCCGCACCGCGAATCTTAAATCACTTTTTCGTAACTCTTAAAATCTCACATGGCAAAAACTCTCTACGACAAAATTTGGGAATCTCATTTGGTTTACGACGATGGCTCTTCGGCAGCAATTTACGTCGATCGCCAGCTCATTCACGAAGTAACTTCTCCGCAAGCATTCGAAGGTTTGAGAATGTCAGGCAGAAAGCCGAGAAGACCAGAGGCGCATTTAGCGGTCGCCGACCACAATGTTCCAACCACAAGTGCCGACAGGGGCAATGGCACTAGAGGAATCAAAGATGAAATCTCGCGCCTCCAAGTTGAAACTCTCGAAAAAAACTGCGCTGAATTCGGCATTAAATATTTTGATCTGGACGACAAAAAACAGGGAATCGTTCACATTGTTGGGCCAGAGCAAGGCCTTACTCAGCCAGGAATGGTAATTGTTTGTGGCGACAGTCACACTTCAACTCATGGCGCATTTGGTGCACTAGCTTTCGGAATTGGCACTTCTGAAGTTGAGCATGTTTTGGCGACTCAAACCTTAATTCAGAAACCTGCAAAAAACTTTTTAGTAAAAATTGATGGCAGACTTGGAGCCGGCGTAACCGCGAAAGATATTACTTTAGCGGTCATTGGAAAAATTGGCACCGCAGGCGCAACTGGCTGCGTGATTGAATATTCTGGAGAGGCAATCAAGTCACTTTCAATGGAAGGAAGGATGACAGTTTGCAACATGTCGATTGAAGCTGGAGCCAGAGCAGGACTGATTGCACCCGATGAAACAACTTACGCTTATTTGCGCGGAAAGTCGCTAGCGCCGAAAGAAAGTGATTGGGAAAAGGCGGTGAAATATTGGGAGTCATTGCAGTCAGATGTCGGCGCAAAATACGACAAAGAGCTTCATTTAAATGCCGCAGAAATTGCTCCACAAGTTACTTGGGGAACTAGTCCGGAAGACACTCTGGCAATTACTGACAAGGTTCCATTTCCAGAAAGTTTTGCTGACAAGGGCAAACGGGAAGCAGTCAAAAGATCGCTCGAATACATGGGGCTTGTTAGCGGAACTCCGCTTGAAGAAATTACTGTCGACAAGGTTTTTATTGGCTCATGCACCAATGGCCGAATCGAAGATTTTCGCGAGGCGGCAAAAATTTTGAATGGCAGAAAAATTGCCAAAAACATCAAGCTTGCAATGGTGGTGCCGGGGTCGGGCTTGGTGAAAGAACAAGCAGAGAAAGAAGGTTTGGATGTGATTTTCAGAGCTGCTGGTTTTGAGTGGAGAGAGCCGGGATGCTCGATGTGCCTAGCGATGAATGCTGACAAGTTGGATTTCGGCGAAAGATGTGCCTCGACATCAAACCGAAATTTTGAAGGCAGACAAGGTAGCGGCGGGCG
>CANMEW010000005.1:11755-25864 GCA_947496905.1 Rickettsiales bacterium
AAAAGTTTCTGTCAAGCGAGTGATGGTCGTGCCTGGCAGTCATGCCGTGAAATTGCAGGCGCAAGCCGAAGGGCTCGACAAGATTTTTATCGATGCGGGCATCGATTGGCGCGAACCTGGGTGCTCAATGTGTTTGGCGATGAACCCCGACAAACTCGCGCCGCAAGAGCGCGCCGCAAGCACCTCGAATCGCAACTTTGAAGGTCGACAAGGTCGCGGCGGTCGCACTCACCTTCTCAGCCCTGCAATGGCTGCAGCGGCGGCGATTACTGGACGCCTAACTGACGTGAGGAAGATTTAACCCAGATCCGTCATTAGATCGAATTTGCCCGCGCGGGCAAAATCTTTTCCGATCGAACCCTCTGGGCTCTAAGCTCAAAAAAAAGTTTCAAAAAATACCTCAAAGGTAAAAAAATTGCGCCTTACAGCCGGAAGGGTTCATTTTAAAAAGAACAGTTACTAATCGTATTTTTTACAACCCACCACTCGTAAAGCCACGTCTTTGCTGCATCGAGAAAAAAGTCTAGATTTTCCACACGTGTGGAAAATCTTAAAAAATGACTTTTTTCTAGCCTTTCCACATCTCATTCCACACTCAAATTTTCCTTCTCGAATTTTATTTCCACGCTTTGTCCGTCGCTAATTTCTCCACGAAGAATTTTTTCCGCTAAAATATTTTCAATTTCGCGCTGAATCACTCTTTTGAGTGGACGCGCGCCGTAAGCGGAATCGTAGCCTTTCGCCGCGAGGTAACTCTTCGCCTTTGCGTCAATGTTTAACTTGATGCTGCGCAAGAGTAATCTTTTGGCGAGCCTAAAAAATTGTACGTCTACAATGCCTTCCATGTTTT
The DNA here is from genome assembly GCA_947496905.1 of Rickettsiales bacterium. Classification (GTDB taxonomy): domain Bacteria; phylum Pseudomonadota; class Alphaproteobacteria; order Rickettsiales; family UBA1997; genus UBA2645. The sequence continues at coordinate 12,606 of CANMEW010000005.1, forward strand.
TACGGCTGAGCTTGTTGAAGAGAATAATTTCATCCAATCGATTCAAAAACTCCGGACGGAAATGTGTGCGAACCTCATCCATCACGCTCTCACGCACGCTCTCACTTTTTTCTTCCTCATCCAAATTGGTCAAAAATTTCGAACCTAAATTTGAAGTAAGGATGATGATTGTGTTGGTAAAATTTACGACATGCCCTTGGGAGTCAGTCAGGCGACCATCGTCGAGCACTTGCAGTAAAATGTTGAAAACGTCGTGATGCGCTTTTTCTACCTCGTCAAACAAAATTACTTGGTAAGGACGACGACGCACAGCTTCCGTCAACACGCCACCTTGTTCGTAGCCGACATACCCTGGAGGAGCGCCAATTAAGCGCGCAACCGCATGCTTCTCCATGAACTCGCTCATGTCGATGCGTAAAATCGCGCTCTCGTCATCGAAAATAAACTCCGCCAAAGCCTTACAAACTTCTGTTTTGCCGACTCCTGTTGGACCCAAAAATAAAAATGAACCAATTGGTCGGTGAGCATCTTGTAATCCAGCGCGCGACCTACGCACAGCGTCAGAAATCGCCTTCAGAGCGTCTTCTTGTCCAATGATTCTTTTACGGAGAGAATCTTCCATTTTGAGCAATTTTTCTTTTTCGCCGGAGAGAATTTTGTCGGTTGGAATGCCGGTAACTTTGGCAATGATTGCAGCAATGTCGTCTTCCGTAACAGACTCGCGCACCATGCTGTAAGAAGCCTCAGCCTCAGTTGTTAGCAGCTCTTTTTGTAGCTCCGGAATTCTGCCGTAAGTCAGCTCGCCCGCCTTAGCTAAATCCCCCTCACGCTGCGCTTTTTCTAATTCAAATTTTGCCTGCTCAATTTTGCTTTTGAGGTCGCTAGCCTTGCCACGCTTCATTTTTTCTGTCTGCCAGAGCGAAGTCATTTCAGCGGATTTTTTTTCCAATTTAGCTAGTTCGGAAGTAAGGGTTTTTAACCGCTCCTTCGATGCTGCATCATCCTCTTTTTTCAAAGCTTCCGCCTCAATTTTTAGCTGAATAATTTTGCGATCAAATTCGTCTAATTCTGTTGGTTTTGAATCGAGTTCGATTTTTAAAGAACTCGCCGCTTCGTCGATTAAATCGATTGCTTTGTCTGGCAAAAAGCGGTCAGTGATGTAGCGGTTGGAAAGGGTTGCGGCAGCGATTAAGGCGGCATCTTTTATTCTGATGCCGTGGTGAACTTCGTATTTTTCTTTGATGCCACGCAGAATTGAAATTGTGTCTTCAACCGTTGGCTCATTGGTGTAGACCATTTGGAAACGTCGCGCCAAAGCAACATCTTTTTCAATGTATTTGCGGTATTCGTCCAAAGTTGTTGCGCCGATGCAGCGTAGATCGCCCCTTGCCAATGCCGGCTTCAGCAAGTTTGACGCATCCATTGCGCCGTCACTTTTTCCAGCACCAACAAGCAAATGTAGTTCGTCGATGAAAAGAATTACGCCGTCATTATTTTCGATCTCGCCAAGCACCGCTTTCAAGCGCTCCTCAAATTCTCCGCGAAATTTTGCGCCCGCCACCAAAGCGCCCATGTCGAGTGCCATCAGTCTTTTATTTTTCAAACTTTCCGGCACGTCACCATTTACAATGCGCTGCGCAAGACCTTCAACAATCGCAGTTTTGCCAACTCCTGGCTGACCGATTAGAACCGGATTATTTTTTGTACGGCGCGACAAGACTTGCATGGCGCGCCTGATTTCTTCGTCGCGACCAATTACGGGATCAATTTTTCCGTCGAGTGCTTTTTTAGTGAGATCTTGCGCGTATTTTTCGAGCGCTTGGTAAGTGGATTCAGCTGACGCAGAGTTAGCTTTTTTGCCAGAGCGAATTTTTTGTATTGCCGCGCGAAGTGCTGAAACTGTTACTCCGGCAACTTTTAACGCCTTCGCCGCTTCGTTTTTTTCATCCTCCAAAATTCCTTGGAGAAGACGTTCCACCGTGACGAATTGGTCGGAATTCTGATCAGAAAGTTTTTCCGCTAGAAGTAGAACGCGCGCCAGCTCTTGCGACATTGATGTTTGCCCAGCGCCGCCACCAGAAACTGCCGGAATTTTAGACAAGGCTTGCTTGATTTCAGCCTGAAGAATTTCCGCATTACCGTCACAAAAACTAATTAGCTTGGAGGCAAGACCATCTTGATCATGCAGCATCGCCTGCAAAAGATGTTCCGGTAATAATTTTTGATGACCGCAAGACAAAGCCAGTGTTTGAGCGGTTTGAAGTAGGCTCTGAGCTTTTTCTGTGTAACGTTCGAGATTCATAAATATTTTATTTGGTTGCTTGACCCCTGCCCCACAAGCTCTCCCAAAGCCTTTTCCAAAGACTCGTAAGAAAATTTTTTTTGCAGTCGGGCGAAGGAATTTTCGATTAAATTATTCACTAGGCTTGGATCGCCAATCAATTGCAGCGCGGCTTCGGCGATTCGATTTCTTAGACCATCAAGAGGATTCGCATCAATCATCAAAGCATCGATTCCGTCTCGTAAAATTTCTTTTGGACCATCAGCTCTGGTTGAAATTATTGGCTTACGAAACTTCATCGCCTCGAGCAGTACAAGTCCGAAAGTCTCTCTCTCGGAAGGTAAAATAAAAATGTCGATTGAGTTAAAAAAAGATTTTTTGTCCGAGATCCATCCGCAAAATTCGACGCTATTTTCAACCGCCAACTTCTTCGCTAACTTGCGCAAAAAAGCCTCTTGGTAACCAGCGCCGGCAATTTTTAGAATAAATTTTTTGTCAGAAATTTCTGTTAGTTTTTTCATTGCGTGAATCACGTGGTAAAAACCTTTCACCTTATCCAGACGCCCAATGACACCAAGCGTGACAATATTTTTTTCTGACAAATCAACTTTTGGCGCATCAAAAATTGCGTCATCAAGATCAATAATATTTGAGATGACAAAGCTGCTATTCTCGCTTCGCCCTGCATCGATCGTACGAAAAAAGATCTGTTTATTTACCGAGAGAACGACATCTGAGCCAATGGAGCGCTTCACATTCATGCTGTGATTGATGCTGATGAGAAAAATTTTTTTATTTTTTATGCGCTTGATTGCCTTGCGCGCAATGACCGTAGCTCTTCCAGCGTGAGCAAAAACTGCATCAGTCTTGGAATCTTGTAGAATTTTTTGAATTTTTCTTACGGCAAAAAAGTCGTGGTAGCCAAGGCGATTGCTAGTTTTTTCGAGTGGAATATTTAACTCTGACACCTTGTGTGCGTAAGGAGCGTCATTTTTAGTAATCGCGATTAAATCATGCCCTAAATTTTTTAGGGTAATCATGTAATCAATAAAAACCTGCTCTACTCCACCATTTTGAGAGGTAAGGATAATGTTGGCTATTTTCATTTAATTTTTTCTTGAGCTTTGAGGTATGAAACTAGTGGATAAAGCCCGCAAAGCATCGCCAGCAGAACTCCGAGCAAACCTTCTTTGTAACCTTTTTTGATCACGAAAGATTTCAGAAATCGCATTTTGAAATCTAAGACTGAGCGGAGAAATCCGCCGCGAATTTTATCCCTTAAAATCATGTCATTCGCTTTCCAATTGGTGTAGCGATTGAAGCGCGCCAGTAGATCAAAAACATCATCATCGACAAGATGAATGATCGGATTTTTTAAAGATTTGATCTCTCCGTTTAAGTCGAATGTTGGATGAATTTCCTTGTCTTCATGGTATTTTTTTAAGTCCCGGTAAGTGAGAGTTTCTCGCTGCAGAACCCCAAGGGTTCTAAGCCATCCGTACTTTACCCATCTAGCTCCAATATAATTGGCAATCGGAATAAAAAATCCGCAAGGAGGAGAATTTTTTATTGCTAAAATTTCTCCAGCTAACTCGCGAGAAATCCTTTCATCAGCATCAATTTCTAAAATCCAATCACCAGTTGCAGTACTTAGAGCTACGTTTCTTCGCGCACCTTCAATATTCCACGAGCCCTCAACAATTTTATTGGTAAATTTCAAAACTATTTCTTTTGTACGGTCGGTGCATTTGTCGAGCACGACCACTATTTCATCAGCAAAATCAAGGCTTTGCAGACATTCTGCGATTTTCTTTTCTTCATTGTGAGCAACAATTATTGCGGAAATTTTTGTCATGAATTTGATTTAAAAATTTGACTTGAGGTGGTGGCATTTTAGGTTTTCAGCAATGCAAATCTCAAAAAGAAAATTCCTCAAAACAACACTTCTTTCCTCTGCTTTCCTACTTACCGCTTGCAAGCTGAATTTCTTTTGCGCGCGAAACAGTAGGTTAATTCTTCAACCCACAAATCTCGGAGCAAACATGTTATTTGAATTACCACAATTGCCTTACGCCAAAAATGCTTTGGCGCCACACATCTCTGAAAACACCATCAATTTCCACCATGGCAAGCATCACCAAGCTTACGTAACCAACCTAAATAACTTAATCAACGGCACTGATTTATTTGGAAAATCACTTGAGGAAATTATCAAAATTTCTGTAGCCGACAAAACCAAGGCCGGAATTTTTAACAATGCTGCACAGGTTTGGAATCACACATTTTACTGGCATTCAATGAAGCCAAATGGTGGTGGAAAACCTTCAGGAGAAATCTTAAAAAAAATCGAATCTGATTTCGGTTCTTACGAAAATTTTGTGACTGAATTTAAAGCCGCAGGCGCAACTCAATTTGGTTCTGGATGGGCTTGGCTAGTGCTCGAAAATGGTAAGCTAAAAGTTACAAAAACTGGAAATGCTGAAACGCCGCTTACTTCCTCCGCCTCACCTTTAATGACCATGGATGTTTGGGAGCATGCCTATTATTTAGACTTCCAAAATGCTCGCCCAACCTACATCGACACCTTCTTGAATCACCTAGTGAATTGGGACTTCGTCACAGAAAACTTAAGGAATCTCTGAAAAACCATCTTTTCCGGTAATTGTGTCGTCAGATAAATTTGCTCGCGAGCATGTACATCAAGGGTACACTTTCCTGCTCGCAAATTTTCTTCCTAAAAATTCCTCGAAAAATCTAGGTTTTTCAGAGGCTCCTTAAAAAAATCTTTGTAGTAATGAGACTAGCAAAAATCGAACGTAACACCAAGGAAACCAAAATTAAGGTTGAGGTGAATCTTGACGGAACCGGTCAATTCAAGGTCGAAACCGGTATTGGATTTTTAAATCACATGATTGAGCAACTGTCTCACCACAGTTTAATCGACATCAATCTCGAAACCAAAGGCGATCTCCACATCGATTTCCACCACGCTACAGAAGACTCTGCAATTGCTTTGGGCGATGCAATCAAGCTTGCCCTTGGCGACAAAAAAGGCATCACCCGCTTTGGTCATTCTTACGTTCCGATGGATGAAACCCTCACTCGCACAGTGATCGACCTTTCCGGCAGAGCCTACCCTGTTTTTAAATGCGAATTTAAACGCGACAAAATCGGCGAAATGGATTCAGAGCTTTTTCGTGAATTTTTTTTCGCCCTCGCCCAAAGTATCGGCTGCAACCTTCACATCGAAAATCTCTACGGCATCAACAACCACCACATTGTTGAATCTTGCTTCAAATCCTTAGCTAGAGCACTTCGTCAAGCCATCGCCATTGACGAAAGAAAAAAAGACGCAATCAATTCAACTAAGGGACTTCTCTAAAAATGGTAACCAACTTGCAGCCATTTCATCTGGCAGTGCCTACGCACAATCTTACTGAGGCTCGAAAATTTTACGGAGAATTTTTGGGTTTTGAGGAGGGTAGATCAACTGACAGCTGGATTGACTGGAATTTCTTTGGTCACCAATTCGTGACTCATTTGAAGGTTGGGATGAGAAGCGAGCCCGCGGCAATTAACCTCGTTGACGGAAAAGATGTTCCGGTTCCGCATTTTGGAGTAGTGTTGGAGTGGAATGATTGGCATGAATTTGCCGAGAAGCTCAAGGCCTGCAAAATCAAATTCGTGATTGATCCTTACATCAGATTTCGTGGAGCAATTGGCGAGCAAGCCACAATGTTTTTTCTAGACCCAAGCGGCAACGCCTTAGAGTTCAAGGCGTTCAAAGACCCTACTCAGCTTTTTCGGAAATATTAGAGCAGATGATTTTGGTTAAGGAGCCTCTGAAAAACCTAGATTTTTCGAGAAATTTTTAGGAAGAAAATTTGCGAGCAGGAAAGCGTACCTTGATGTACGTGCTCGCGAGCAAATTTATCTGACGACAAAATTACCGGAAAAGATGGTTTTTCAGAGGTTCCTTAAAAAATCAGCCCTTCTTCGCGGAAGCTGAAATGCGCATCGCCGGCCACAATGATGTGGTCAAGAATTTTGATTTCGAGATTCTTTAATGCTGAAGAAATGTCGTTGGTGGTTTTGATGTCAGATGCAGAGGCGCGTGCCTCACCGCTTGGATGATTGTGCAGCAAAATTACCGAGGCAGCAGAAAGCGTCAGAGCCTTTTTGACTACCGCCTTGGCGCTGACAAAAACATGATCATTCTCACCATTTTTGAAGAGCTCGTCTTCGATCAAACGGTGTTTTTTATCCAAAAACAACACGCGAAAAACTTCGTGATTTAAATTTTTTAGCGCAGACGTGGCATAGTCCAGAACAGCTTGCCAGTTGCTCAAAACCGGCTTTTCTTGCGCCGATTTTTTTAGAACGCGCTGCAAAATTCGTGAGACTATTTTGATTTGCGTAATTGCTGCATCACCAATTCCCTCAACACTTCTCAGCAATTCAACTTCCCCATTCACCACTGCAGAAAGACTGCCAAATTTTGCGATTAATTTTTTCGCGAGCGCCTTGGTGTCTTGGCGCGGCAATGCAGCAAAAAGTAAAATTTCCAGCAATTCGTAATCATGCAATTCTTCGCCAAGCGAGGTGAGGAATTTTTTTCTAACCCTAGATCTATGTCCGAGATGGTCTGGTGCTCTCTCCATCAGCACTAATATTTAAATTTTAACATTGGACGCTCGGGGTTATTGGGAAAATCCAAGGGGGATGGGTAGCACTGCTTTGAGACTCTAGAGGATTTTACTAAGTTTTTATTGACGTAGGAAAGTTCCAAAACTTTGGGGATTTTTTTGTCGGGAAAGAGTCTGATGATTCCAGCGTAGTTATTTCCGCTCACATGGTAGAGAACAAAAAACTTATTCAAAATTTTCGCCAATTTTAAAATTTTTTTGTGAAATTTTTTATCCTCGATTTTGTGCAGCTCAATCACGATGCCCTGTATTTTTTGCATTAGATTTTCTGGAACCGCCTCTAGAGCATCATATTCCGCACCCTCAATGTCCATCTTTAGAAAAATCTTTTTATCCTGCGCTGCAAGGCGTTTAATTTGAGTTTCGTAAGAAGAAATTTTGCCGCTAGTTTGCTGGTCAGAATATAAAAAATTATCACTTCCGACGCATTCTTGATGAATTGAAAGCAGGGGATTTTTCTCAAAATTTTCTGTCGCAACTCCGCCATCAAAGGCATGAATTTTGATGTCATATTTTTTAATCACATCCAGTTCGAAGGAAATATCATCAGCGATTCCGTAACTCATCATCAGGTCGGAATTACGAAATATTTCTTCAGCCACAACGTAACCACCGTCAGAATTACGACCACATCTTACTTTTGAAATGTCGACGTCATGGCAAGCCAATTCCTTGACTATTTGCTGCAAAGTTGGATCGAAATACAAGGCTGTTTTTTCGATAAATTTTTTAAATTTCTTCAGAGTGCGCATTCTGATTAGGGATTAAGTTTATCGGTGGCGAAATTTTTTACTCCGAGCTTTGAAAGCTGATCTAGCCTTGCTTCGTCATTAACTGTCCAAGCGAAAAGTTCGATGTCGGAAAAAGTTTCGACGAAATTTTTGTCGATTAGCTGATGAAAAATGGAGAGAAATTTTACGTTATTTTGAGTCAGAAATTCACGTAAAATTTTTACTTCTTCTGAAGTTTCCAATTCTTCACAAACCGCAACCAGCTGAGCTTCTTCTCCAAAAATTTTTCTAATTTCGGCAAAGATTTTTTTGGCTAATTCGTAGTTGGTGATAAATGGCGCGAAGTTGATTTGTTTCAATTCTATTTTCGCTTCATCAATATTTTTTTTGACCAAACTCAATGCGCGCGCAGCGTTTTTTTCGTCCAAATTTTTAAAATCCATCCAGTAGGAAAAGTCATTTCCGAACTCAAAATAATCGCTTAAATTTGGCAAGTGTGGAATCTCCTGCGGAGTTGGCTCATCATGCTTCAAAAGCAATTTTCCATCGACGAACCAAATGTCAAATTCAATTCCTAGGAAGTCATTTTTATGAGCCTGATGCAGGCTTTCAGTCGAGTTCTGGTTAGCTCCAGAGGCAGTAAAGCCGCGATGTGCAAATAATTTAATCGTCATGAAAAAAAGCGGATTCATTCTGGTCAAAACCACTTACCCCAACTCTTCAGCTGGAAAAAAATTGGCGAAGATTTTGGCAAAAATTTTGTTGGAAAAAAAACTCGCTGCTTGCGTGCAACTTGCGCCGGTCGAGAGTTTTTATTCTTGGCAAGGCGAGATTAAAAATGATCGAGAACTTATAGTCACCATCAAAACGAAAAATTCGCTCTACAAAATAAGTGAAAAAGTCATTTCAGAAAACCACCTCTACGACATTCCGCAAATTTTTTCGATTCAGCTGAATGAAGGCTCGAAGCCTTATTTAGACTGGATTGATTCCGCCACTAAAACCTAAACTCACAATGAACTCACTAGCAATCAACTGGTTCGGCGCCTTCACGCTGCTAAAAAAAGAGACTTGGCGCTTCTTAAAAGTTTACCACCAAACGCTGCTTTCTCCCGTCATTAACATCATTCTTTTTCTGGCGGTATTTTCACTGTCAGTTGGCAATCACATCGAAACAATCGAGGGAGTTTCATTTTCTGTTTTCATGTCTGCCGGCCTAATCATGATGGCAGCGATGCAGAATGCCTTCGCCAATTCTTCGTCATCTTTCGTGATGGGCAAGGTAATGGGCCACATCGTTGATTACTTAATTCCTCCCCTCGGCGCTTTCGAATTGCTTTTTGCTTTTGCAGTTGGAGCAGTGCTGCGTGGCATTTGCGTAGGTGTCATCTCCTTCGCGGCGATTTCAATTTTCGTACCTCTTTCATTTTTTAGCACCATTCACGTCATTTTTTACCTACTCTTCGCCTGCATGTTTCTTGGCTTGCTCGGAGTTTTGTGCGGAGTCATTTCGGAAACTTTCGATCACATGTCAGCTGCAAGCAGTTACATCATCACGCCGCTCACTTTCTTGTCCGGCACGTTTTATTCGACAAATTCTTTGCCAGAATTTTGGCGCAATGTCTCGCACTTTAATCCATTTTTTTACATGATTGACGGCTTCCGTTTTGGCCTAACTGGGCATCATGATGGAAGTTTAGAAGTGGGCATGATCTACATCATTGGCATCAATCTAGCTTTGTGGCTGACTCTTCTACAGCTAATTAAAAAAGGTTACCGAATTAAGTCGTAAGTGAAGTCCCAACGGCTTCAGAAATATTTTTAAACCCATCCTTCTCCACCATTTCGTTGAGTTCTTTTTTAATCCTCTCCACCAGTCCAAATCCTTGATAAATAAAGGCTGAATAAATCTGCACCAGCGACGCACCACATTTTATTTTCTCGTAAGCATCCGCTGCAGATGAGACTCCACCCACTCCAATCAAAGGAATTTTCCCACCAGTAAATTTGTAGAAATTTTTTAGCACTTCATTCGATTTTTTAAAGAGCGGCACACCGCTTAGTCCACCAACCTCGGCGCTGTAAAAACTTTTTAGATTTAAATCACGATCAATCGTGGTGTTGCTAATGATCATGCCGTCAATTTGATTTTTTAAAACGGTTGCCGCGATTTTTTCTTGCTCACTCGCAGTTAGGTCTGGTGCGACTTTGAGCAAGATTGGAGTATTTTTTTTGTGCAAATTTTTTAGCTCATTCTTCTTGCGCACGATCTCACTCAAAAATAAATCGAGGTAATTTTCGCTTTGCAGCTCGCGCAGATTTTTAGTATTTGGAGAGGAAATATTTACTGTGATGTAGGAAGCTTTTTCGTAAAATTTTTCTAACAGAGGAATGTAGTCTAGCAGTGCGTCTTCGGTGTTTTTATTTTTACCAATATTCACTGCCAAAGGCACAGAAATTTTTGGTAAAATTTTCTCAATATTTTTGGCAAAAGCTTCAGCTCCAAAATTGTTAAACCCCAATCGATTCACAATCGCACCATCTTCGGCTAGGCGAAAAATTCTGGGACGCTCATTGCCAGCCTGCGCCAATGGCGTAACTGTGCCACATTCAACAAATCCAAAACCAAATTTTTCTAGAGTCAGCGCTATTTCAGCGTTTTTGTCAAAACCAGCTGCGATGCCGATGGGATTAGGAAAATCAATGTCCCACAGCTTAATGCCTAAATTTTTGTAACTAGCATTCAGACAAAAAAGCGTCGCAGAATTCGGTGCATTTTTTAGAAAATTAATTGCCAAATCATGCGCCAATTCTGGCTCTAGTTTAAAAATTAACGGACGTAAAAATTTGTAGAGACTCATAAATTTCGTAAGTTTTTTTGGTACAAAAATTTTGACTTTGCGGAAATTGAAAATGAAAAAAGAAAGAACGCCTCCTTCAATAAATCAGAATCAATCAATGAGCAACCTGACTACCACACCATTTCCTACCGCAAAAATTAGTTTAGTTAAATCCGGAGAAAATCGCTTCCTGCATTACCTACGCGAGATCCAAAAATTTCCAATCCTCACTGCCGAAGAAGAGTTCGAATATGGCGTTCAGTTTGCAGAAAAAGGCAGTAAGGAAGCAGCTAAAATGCTGATCCAGAGCCATTTGCGCTTAGTTGTGAAAATGGCCGGAAAATTTAAAAATTATGGATTGCCAATTGTTGATTTGGTTTCGGAAGGAAATGTTGGCCTGATGCAGGCGGTAAAAAAATTTGATCCTCGCAAAGGATTTCGCTTCTCTACCTACGCCATGTGGTGGATTCGCGCCTACATCCAAGACTACATTTTGCGTTCTTGGTCTCTGGTAAAAATTGGCACGACAGTCTCTCAGAAAAAGCTATTCTTCAATCTCAACAAAATAAAAAAAAGAATTTTTAGCTCGCAAGAAGGCGCTCTGCTTCCTGAGCAAATTTCTCGCATCGCCACTGATTTAAACGTCTCAGAAAAAGAAGTTTACGACATGAGTTCACGCCTTTCTCAGGCCGACACCTCGCTAAATAAATTGGTCGGCAATGAAGATGGCGACAGAGAAATGGGTGATTTAATCGCAATTGAAGAGGAAAGTCAGGAAGAAATCGCGATCAAAAATCAGGAAAACTTTCGCCAAAAAACAATGTTCAAAACTGCTTTTGCAAGCCTGAATGAACGCGAAAAAGACATCCTACTAAAAAGACAAATGACTGAAAAATCTCTTACCCTCGAAGAGCTCAGCCAAATCTACAAAGTCTCTCGCGAAAGAATTAGACAAATCGAAGAAAGCGCCATCAAAAAACTCAAAAAAGAAGTGCAAAAACTTCAGCACAGATCCTCTTAAGAATGTTCACTGGAATCATTTCAAATTTAGGAAAAGTTAAAGAAGTAAAGCTCAGCAAAAAAAATGACCTCCTGCTAAAAATCTCCTCAGAAGAAAAGCTAATTAGAAGCAAGCTTGAAATCGGCTGCTCTATTGCCTGCAACGGCATCTGCCTCACTTTGATCAAAAAAGAAATTGCTCAAAAAAACATCACCCTCTCCTTCCAAGTCTCCGCTGAAACTTGCGACAAAACCGACTTAAAAAATTGGAAAATTGGAAAGTTAATCAACCTTGAATTTGCCATGAAAATTGGCGATGAGCTTGGTGGTCACATTGTTCTTGGTCATGTTGATGGAACAGTCAAGGTCAAGGCTTTGAAGCAAATTCAAAATTCTCACCAATTCACTTTTTCAGCTGAAAAAAATTTAATGAGATTCATCGCGTCCAAAGGATCGGTCACTCTCAACGGCGTTTCCCTCACCGTGAATGAGGTGAAAAAAAACTCATTCAACGTCAACATCATTCCCCACACTTTCCACAACACTTCTTTTCAAAATCTAAAAATTTCTGATTTGGTAAATTTAGAGATCGACCCAATCGCCCGTTACGTAGAACGATTGCAGTTCCCCACAACATGAGGCACGACGAGTGTCGCGTAAAAAATTTCAGGAACCTCTGAAAAACTTAGTTTTTTCAGAGGCTCCTTCAATTCGATTCTGCATCACTCCACCCTCCCACCAACTAAATAAGGCAAAATTATGTCAAAAGAAACAGTGCCAACATCGCAAACAGATACTTTGTTACAGCAAGTATCGGAAAGATTAGCTGCGCTAGAAAATCGAGTAGCTAAGCAAGAAGAACAATTAGCTGAAGAAAGAGAGCGAAGAGAATTGCTAGAAAAGAAATTAGCTGAAAGCAAAGCGCAAATAATAGCCCTCCAAAAATTGCAGGTAGAATCTTCGGATGTTTTAAGAAGATATCTCTCCGACGCTAATGGGCCAATTCACCCTCTCCTCATCGCCGTAAAAGAAGGTCTTACAGATTACGCTGAACATATTTTAACGACAGAGAGCCCCGCTCCAGAGATTATTAATCGCGCATACAAGAATGGCACAACAGCACTCATCCTCGCCGCAGAGAAGGGTCACACAGACGTGGCTGAAAAACTCATTCAAGCTGGGGCGGATGTTAATCAGGCGAACAATGATGGCGAAACAGCACTCTTTGCCGCCGCACGGGAAGGTAGCACAGAAGTGGCTGAAAAACTCATTCAAGCTGAGGCGGATGTTAATCAGGCGAACAATGATGGCACAACAGCACTCATCTTCGCCGCACAGAATGGTCACGAAGCAGTGACTGAAAAACTCATTCAAGCTGGGGCGGATGTTAATCAGGCGGATAATGATGGCGAAACAGCACTCATGGCCGCCGCAAGAAATGGTCACACAGCAGTAGTAGATTTACTAAGCGTAGCAATGGCAATCACTGCTACTGATCTAGCTGCCATTAACACTAGTCGCGCTGAAGCTAGTCGCATTGCAGCTAGCCGTAATCCTGATGCAGCAGGTTTACCAAACCTAGACGTTAGCGAAAATTCCAAGCTGGGTAAGTTAAGAACGTTGTACGAAAATCTAGTTACAGCATTCAGTTCAAATGCAGAAAATGTTGCCGGTGCTGGAGTTGGTGCTGGAGTAGCAGAAA
>CANMEW010000006.1:0-7730 GCA_947496905.1 Rickettsiales bacterium
AGCGTACAGAGAATCAAGCAAAGCTAATTTTCCAGAATATTTTTGAAAACTGAACCTAACGGCGCTGTCAGATTTTATCCAAGGTTCGAATTGAAAACCGACTCCGTAGATTCCCATGGTCTCATGCGCATTGCGCGCAACTAAATTTCCATCCAGATCGGCATAATTTAATTTACTGACCATGTCGGAAATTCCCGCTTCAACAAAGACTTCAGCAAAATTTTCAATCACCGGCGCATAAAGCAGCGCAGAAAAATTGTACTGATCCATTTTGAAGTGAGCGGTTTTTGACAGAGCACCAACATCTTGGAATGTCGCGTTGTTTAAATCGGTCTGCGCCCAATTGGCATTGAAGCCAAAAAATTTGTGAATGCGAAAATTCCCGCCAATAGCAATATTTTCAAATCCGCTCACCTGCTTGCCGAAATTGTTGGTGTGAAAATTAACATTAGTTCCACCGCCAGAAATAACTGGAGCGCTGTATTCGAGCGACAAAAGCGGTTTGAAAAAAAACTGACTATTCGAGATGAGCTGAGTTTTTGAACCGCCGCTCAGCGTCCCTCTAGAGTAGGCAGATGTAGAATCAAATGGATCTGCAGCAAAAGTTTTCGACGCGAGAAGAAGTGAAATGGCGCTGACGAGTAGGATGTTTTTCATGTTTCTAATCGAATAAATGTTGGAGAGTTGACGGAACGAAAGCCGCTACTTTATTGGTTTCGAATACCGCCTCCTTGTCGCCTTTTTTCTTAATGTAGGTGTAGCGAATTCCGAACAATCCTCCGCCTTTTTCGCCAGTTAGAAGTTTGCCGAAAATGGGAAGATTTCCGATTCCAAAAAGATTATTGATGAGAAAGCCGGGGATGATCATGCCACTGATTTCGTGGGTTCCTTCCTTCAAATTAAAAAATCCTTTAGCGGTGATGCCGATTTTGTAATTATTGGCGATGAGTGATTTTACGTTCAAAATATTACCCTGAACATCAAATTTTAACTTCACCGAATTGAAGGTGGTTTTGTCGCTAGAAAAAATTTTATCCTTAATTTGTGAGAAAAGATTATTCTTGGAAAACCTTTTCACCGCAGCACTTTCGTAAATTGTGACGTCGTCGTCAATTTCGACATCGCCTTCCAAAACTAATTTTTTTTCCACCATTTTGCTGCGCAATTTCACCTCAGCATCACCCGCAGAAATCACATTTGAAATTCCCAAAGCCTCAGCCATGTAGCCAATGTCGGTTATTCTCCCATCAATTGAGATGAAATCTTTTTTTGGCCTTTGCTCAACACGCAAGTTGATTGATTGCTTTTTGCCGTAATTACCTTTGAGCAAACCTTTGTAACAAAGCCTGTCGCGACAACTCAAAGACAAGGAAAAATTCTTGATCGATTTATTGCGCAGGAAGCCTAAATCATTGACCGCAACTTGGATTTGGGAATTGAGGAAATTTTGTTTAGACGAGGAATTTTTGAAGAACGTTCCTTCAATGAATGAAGCTAAATTTAGCCTCTGACCTTTGATGGAAATTTTCTGAATCGATTTTTCTCTGTTGGTCTTGTAAGAAAAAAAGTAGTTATTTTTTCCGAAATTTTCGTTTTTTAAATTCACCGACGAGAGTAGTGAATTGGCGATGTTAAACTCAGCATCTCCAGAAATTTTTCCAATCACAGCATTTGGTTCCGCAGCTTTTTTCAAACCCTTCTTTTCCACCAACTCCGTCTTTTTCAGCAGGATATTTTTGAGATGAATT
The DNA here is from genome assembly GCA_947496905.1 of Rickettsiales bacterium. Taxonomy (GTDB): domain Bacteria; phylum Pseudomonadota; class Alphaproteobacteria; order Rickettsiales; family UBA1997; genus UBA2645. Next base: position 1,749 of record CANMEW010000006.1, read on the forward strand.
TTTTGTGGATCGAGGAGCGATACCGTTACATCTAACTCAGATTCAACATTTGATTTTTTTTCAACATCGAAACTTTTTGCCACTAATTCCGCTGCCGTAAAATCAACATTGGTGATGAAGTCAGTGCTGTTAAAATCCTTTTTAGCATTAATGATTACGCCGCCTTTGACGTAGTCGTTGTTGAGTCCTGACACCGCTGAATTCACGGCGATGTAAGTGTTTTTTAAATTGATTTCATCGCTCAGAGAAATTCGCACGTCGAAATCATTTTGCGAATTGCCGTTCAAATATTTTTCAACTTCTTTGGCAAATTCAGATTTGTAATTCGCGTGCTTAAGCAGATCGGACGCGTGTCCTTGCGATTTTCCAGAAATTTTTAAAATTACTTTTGGAGCATGAAAATCGTCAATTGCGACTAATCCGTCAGAAATTTTACTGCTTAAAACATCGCCACTCGCAATCGAAATTTTCATGTCATTAGCCGTGAATTTGGCAAGACCTGAAATCTTGGTAATCGCCGGAAAATCAACGCTGTAACCAAGGTTTGAGTCGAAAAAATTTACCTCAGAATCAAGGCTGCTCAAATGGTTTTTACTACCGTCATTTAGAATTGAAAATTTGGCGTAAGCATTTTTCACCACCCCACCTTTTAAGTGACTCAACACCCAGTCTCGTACCCCACCTTCGTTCAAGGCCACTGGCCAGAATTTCCCCAAATCGTCGTTTAAAACGTCACTGATTTTGATGTAAAAATCCAACTTCTCTCCTTGGTTTTTTTCCAAAGTAGAAATGCCAAGCGACATTGCCAAATGCGGCGCCAAAGATTTATTTTCTGACTTATTTTCAACAGCTAGCTCCTCTCCTTCAAAGTCAGTTTTAATGTCTGACAGGCTAAGAATTTTTGCTTTATTGTCGTAGCTGCCTGCGGCTGAAAAATTTCTGAAATCCATTTTTTGAGCAAAGAAATCTGGAAATTCAAAATCACCTTTTTTTGCCTCAGCTTTAAAAAAAACTTTTCCCATCTCTCCATCTTTAATCGCGAAAGAGGTGGTGGCGTTGAATGTAGCGTTAATTTGATTGAGGGGGCTAAGCTTTGGATGTAGGTCGGCGATGGAGTTAGGAATAAAATTTACTAGCGACAAATCGCATTTTAAGCCATCCAGACTTGACAGCAGGCAGCTTGAATTGAGGTCAACATCATCTCTTTCCACATCAAAATTTATTTTGTTCACTGACGAAATTTGCAGAGCTTTACCGCGAACAGCGGTTTGAATTTTTGATTCTTTGATCAAAATTTCCGTGTCGAATTCTTTCCCAATAATTAGCAATTTTGCATTCTCGATCTCCAAATTTTTAATCGGAGATTCTCCTTTTCTAATCGACGACAGAAGCTCTATTATTAAGGATGAATGACCAGATTGATCTGCAGAACCTTGCTGCAATTTTTGTAAGTCATCAATGACAATTTTCGGATTAATTATTTTGATTTTACTCGGCTGAAATTTGAGTAGCAGAAAGTTAAAGAGCGAAAATTCACTCTCTAATTTTGGAATCACGAATGCCTGTTTTTCTCCACCGCCTGACGAGGCGTAAAAAATTTTTAGATTAACAACTGTCACTTTCAGCGCGCCGTAGCGAGTAAAGCTGACATAACTTTTTCCCAGACCAGCATCATTGCCGAATTTTTCTCGCAGAACGGTTTCGATTTTTTTTGTAACGAATGGAATTTCTTTTGGTTTAGACGAAACCAAGACAACAAAATAGGTCAGCGTTAGTAGGGCTAGGAGAAGGATGGAAAAACTGATTTTGTAAAATAATCCGAGTTTTTTTCTCTCCGGTTTTTTTTTCGACTGCGCGTGATGCGAACTCTCTCTGTGCTCGCGATGTTTTGTTCTCATTTAGCTTCTAATGATTGATCTGGGTAACATCCACGAACTCCTGAACCAGAGCAAGAGCGGCGATCATTGCGGTGTCGGCGCGGAGAATTCTCGGTCCCAAACTAATTGAATGTAAATTTTTTAACTCACGCATTTTACTGAATTCTTCTGCAGAAAATCCACCTTCCGGACCAACTAAAATTACCACTTCCTTTCCGGTAAAATTAATTTTTGAAAGAACTTTGCTCGCCTTCAAGGCACTACCCGACTCATCGCAAAGGATTAAAATTTTTTCAGAATTTTTTGCCTCTGACAAAAATTTATCCAATTTTTTTATTTCCGAAATATCCGCAAAATCATTTCTGCCGCACTGCTCACAGGCTTCCTTGATGTTTGCTTTGAAGCGTTCAAAATTAATTTTGTCGACAATTGTACGCTGCGTTAGAATTGGCTGAAAGCTTGCCACTCCAAGCTCCACCGCCTTCATTGCCACAAAGTCAATCCGCACATTTTTTACTGGCGCAAAGGCAAGCGTGACATTCGGAACTTTTTTTAAGTCAGTAATTTTTTCTTCGACTACCACATTTAAAATTTTTTTTTCCACTTCCAAAATTGTTGCGCGAAACTCGCCATCAAGCCCATTGAACAGAAAAATTGAATCGCCAATTTTTTGCCGCATTACCTTGCTCAAATACTCAAAATCACCGTCTGAAATTTTAATTTTTGCGCCGATCGTCAGATTTTTTTCCTCAACAAAAAGTCGAATTTTTTTCACATGAACCTCCTAGTCACTTCCATTATTTTTGCCTTAATTTTGGCAACTCTGTTGAACCGCAGCATCAAGAATTTGCGCCTGAATGCACAAGTAGAAAACAGCAAGAGAACGCGCTTCAACTCTCTACCAATCCACTATTCTTACTGCTTCGCTTTGTGGTCAGTAATTTTTTCAACCACAATTATTTTTACCTCCTTCAGCGACTTCACGAAATATTTTTTACTAACATTTTTTTTGGTCGGAAATTTTTTCCTAATTAAACTTTTCTACGCAAAAAATTTTAACGCCAAGAAGCATGTTGAAAAGGCAGGAACCATTGTGCTTTCTCTCACCGCCGGCATTGGAATTTTAATCACTGCAATCATCACCGCCTCCATTTTGCTTGAAGCAATCCGTTTTTTTGAATTTGTTTCGCCGCTAGAATTTTTCTTTGGCACCAGTTGGAACCCGCAAATAGCGGTTACTTCCGAACAATCAGTTGGACAAAGCGCCTTCGGAATCATTCCAGTTTTTCTTGGCACTCTACTAATTACCCTAATTGCCATGATTGTTGCGGTTCCGCTTGGAATCATGGGCGCGATTTACCTCTGCCTCTACGCCAAATCCCGCACACGCGACTATTTAAAGCCAATTTTAGAAATTCTCGCCGGCGTGCCCACTGTGGTTTACGGCTATTTCGCCGTCATTGCCGTGGCGCCTTTTTTCAAAAATTTTCTCTCACAATTTGGTCTCAACATCGCTTCCGAAAGCGCTCTGGCTGCTGGTTTTGTAATGGGCATAATGATTATTCCCTTCGTGCTTTCGCTAACTGACGATGCGCTCAATGCAGTGCCGCAAGCCTTGAAAGACGGGGCTTTGGCAATGGGCAGCACAAAATCCGAAATGATTAAAAAAGTCGCACTACCAGCAGCAATACCCAGCATTGTTGGGGCAGTAATTTTGGCGGTGTCACGTGCGATTGGGGAAACAATGATTGTGGTAATGGCGGCGGGGCTCGTTGCAAAACTGACTTTCAATCCACTCAATTCAGTTACGACTGCAACTGCGCAAATTGTTACGCTGCTGGTGGGGGACCAAGAATTTAATTCACCAAAAACTCTCGCTGCTTTTGCGCTAGCGCTAACGCTCTTCATCTTCACCTTCATCTTCAACGTCGCTGCCCTAGCGGTGATTAAAAATTTCAAAAAGAAATACGGTTAATTTAACCCAGATCCGTCATTAGAACCATCCACACTTTCTACTAAGCGGCGCCGGACAAGGTCAGTCTGCTCCGCTTCCGATGCTAAAGTATTACCAATACATGTCGCGTCAATTCTCGCAAACAAACCTTGTCTGACACCGCTTAGCGAAATTCTGAAAGATTCCAATGACGGATCTGGGTTTAACATTTTTGCAGCAAAAGAAAATCGGCGAGCACACAAGCCATCATTGCCTCGCCAACAGGAACGGCGCGGATTCCGACGCAGGGGTCGTGGCGACCCTTGGTGATTATTTCGCAATTATTTCCGTCGACATCGACGGTTTTTCTTGGAATTAAAATTGAGCTCGTCGGCTTCACAGCGAAGCGCACAACAAGATCTTGGCCAGAAGAAATGCCGCCAAGAATTCCCCCTGAATGATTCGAAGAAAATTTTGTTACGCCATTCTCGCTCCACATCTCATCCGCCAACTCACTACCTTTTTTTGTTGCCGCTTCCATTCCGATTCCAATCTCAACTCCCTTCACAGCGTTAATTCCCATCATCGCGCTCGCAAGACGAGCATCGAGTTTGTTGTAAATTGGCTCGCCCAATCCTACCGGAATATTTTTAGCGACGATCTCAATCACTGCTCCGACAGAGTCCCCATCCTTACGAATCTCGAGCAAATAATCTTCAAAATTTTTAGCAGCGACTGCGTCTGGGCAGAAGAAATCATTGTTGTTAATTTCAGAAAAATTAATGCGCGTGCGGTCAATTTTTTTCTCACCTATTTGAGTTAAATAGCCGGTGATTTCGATTTTCTCTTGCGCTAAAATTTTTCTTGCCACTGCGCCTACAGCCACGCGCATTGCGGTTTCACGAGCAGATGACCTGCCTCCGCCACGGTAGTCGCGAATGCCGTATTTTTTGAAGTAAGTGTAGTCAGCGTGAGAGGGGCGAAATTTATTTTTGATGTCGCCGTAATCGCCAGATTTTTGATCTTCGTTGAAAATTACGAGACTGATTGGGGTGCCCGTGGTCTTGCCTTCAAAGACTCCAGAGAAAATTTTTACTTGGTCTGATTCTTGACGTTGAGTGGTAAATTTTGACTGCCCAGGACGACGCTTGTCCAAATATTTTTGGATGTCTGCTTCGTTTAAATCGAGCAAAGATGGACAGCCGTCAATTACGCAGCCAATTGCTTCGCCATGGCTTTCACCCCAAGTTGTGAAGGAAAAAATTTCGCCAAATTTATTACTCATTTGCTAGTTTTGTTTAAGATTAAGACCGGATTTTTTGTGAAGACGAGGTGGTTACCTTCGTCGCTAACTTCCAATTCACCGGCGGTAATTTTGCCAATTTCTCCCGTGGCAAAAACATCGTAGAGAATCACCTCATTGTCATCCTTGTGAAGTGCCTTCTTGGCATGAATGTCATAGGTTTGCGCCTCGTCATATTGCAGCTTAATTCGAGGATTAACCATTACTTTTTCTGTCTGAAAATCCTGCGGATTTTCTTTGTATTTATTCACAATTTTGATGGTGCGACTTTGGTTTGCCGCGTAAAAAATGTAGACGAATAACCCGCCAATAATCAGGCAGTAGCAGAGGATGGTAAGGAAATTTTTAATGCGAGAATGAGACTGAATAAGCTTCAGAACCTGCGCTGTTCTAAGATCCATTTTTTCTTTTTTAGAAGTCTCTGAAAAACCTGGATTTTTCGAGCAATTTTTAGGAAGGACGATTTGCGAGCAGGAAAGCGTACTACTTTGTACGTGCTCGCGAGCAAATTGGTCTGACGACACAATTGCCGAAAAAGATGGTTTTGCAGAGGTTTATTGAGAAATGATTACTGAAAACGACTCCACCCCTTCAACCGCGCCCATCTTGGCGATTTCCAATTTACATTTCTTGATGCGCTTGTCTTGCATGACAACATCCATCACCTCCTGCGCCATTCTCTCGATTAGTTTAAATCTTTTCCCCGCAATCAAATTTTTAATTTTGGAAATAATGACGTCGTAATCGATGGTGTCGCTGATTTCATCCGTTTGCAGCGCGTCGTCGTAATCAGTTTCGATTTTTGCATTAATTACGATTTCGCGATCAAAGGTTTTTTCCCAATCGTAAATGCCGAGAATAGTTTTGAG